>DJYL01000134.1:6919-11176 GCA_002448495.1 Pseudoselenomonas ruminantium
ATGAGTGAAATCAATGAGGCACGGCGGCAGGCCGTGGAGGAACTGGATGCCAAGCGTCTGGCGCATTATCCGCTGCGCGTGGCAAAGCCTGTACCGTTTAAGCCTTCGCCTTTTGGTACGAAACTGCCCCAGCCGAAGCTTATGGTGTCTGTCGATAATCTGGACAAGATGCGGGCCGCTATTGCCAGCGGTGCCGATGGCATTATCTTTGGTGGTGAATCCTATGAGCATGAAGCGCTTACCGTGATGGATTACGAAAAAGCCTGGCATCTGGCAAAGAAAGCTGACGTGCGTTTGGATTTCAATCTGCCCCGCATCATGCGGGATGATTTCCAGCCTTTCTTTGAAAAAATCCTGACGGCGGCGAAAAACTTCCCGCCAACAGCTGTACATGTGCATAATATCGCGCAGATTGCACTCGTCAAGCGCCTGACGGATTTTGCCATTCATGCCGATTACAGCCTGATTTCCTATAACAGAAGCACACTGGCTTTCCTGCAGGATTATGGCGTGGCTTCTGCCACCCTGTCACCGGAGCTCAAATGGCAGCAGATGGAGCAACTGGCCCAAAACAGCACCATGCCTTTGTCGGCCATTGTTCATGGCAGGCTGGAACTCATGGTATCGGAATACTGCGTAACAGGCAGTTTCTTAGGCGGCGTGGATAAAGGTGCATGCAGCCATCCCTGCACGCAGGGACGCTACGCGCTGAAAGACCGGAAAGAAGCGCTGTTCCCCCTGCGCATGGATCAGTTCTGCCATATGCACGTACTCAACAGCAAGACACTCTCCATGCTGCCACATGCCATGAAGTTCAAAAATGCGGGAATAAAAACCTTGCAGATTGAGGCCAAGGCCATGGACAGCCGTGAAATTGAAGCCGTTGTCCGCGCCTATGTGCAGGCCATGAAACTGCCTGCCGAATTGGACGAAGCGCAGGAAAATGCCCTGAAACGTCAGGAGGGCAGTGAAATTACCCGTGGCCATTATTTTAGAGGAGTTCAATAAATAAATGGAACAAGAATCGTTTAAGGTTTTAGAATACAAGAAGATAACGGAAAAACTGGCAGAATATGCCGGTTCGGCTTTGGGCAAGGAAAAAGCCCGCAATCTCGTACCCAGCTCAGACTTTGCCGAGGTCACTGACTGGCAGGAGCAGACAACGGAAGCCGTGAAGGTGCTCTCCATGTCGGCACCGCCGTTGGGCGGCATACGGGACATCCGTCTGCTCTTAAAAAAAGCGGGCAAGGGTGCCGTCCTGGAATTGGAAGAATTGCAGAATATCATGAGTACCATGTATGCCATGCGTACCATCAAGTATTTCTTCCGCGATTTGGAGCTTGAAGCGCCGATTTTGCAGGAATGGGCGCGTTCCTTGGAAATCCTGGGGCAGTTAGAGCGCAACCTGAATAACGTCATTGACGAGCACGGCAATATGCGGGAGGATGCCAGCGTGGAACTCAGGCGTATTCGCCGGGAACTGAAATCTTCTCAGGGACGCATCAAGGATAAAATCAACAATATCCTCCATGACGGTCAGTATCAGAAGATGTTTCAAGATGCCATCGTTACCGTCCGTGATGAACGCTATGTTATTCCCATCAAGGCGGAATACCGCGCACATTTCCCCGGCCTTATCCATGACCAGTCGGCCAGCGGTTCCACCCTCTTTATCGAGCCGATGGCTGTGGTGGAGCTCAATAACGACGTAAAACAGCTTACCTTAGCCGAACAACAGGAAATTCAACGCATTTTGCGTCAGCTTTCCGGCGAAATCCAGCGGGAGAAAGAAACGCTGGCGGCAAACTGCGAGATTTTGGACGATATTGACTTTACCTTTGCCAAGGCAAGAATGGCAGCTGCCATGAAGGCGGTGCGCCCGCTGATGAATGACGAAGGTCGCACGGTTCTGAACAACGCCCGCCATCCGCTGATTGCCAAGGATAAGGTAGTGCCCACAAACATCAGCATTGGCGAAAACTACCGTATGCTTTTGATTACCGGCCCCAATACCGGCGGTAAAACCGTCACGATGAAAACCTTGGGGCTGATGGTTTTGATGGCGCAGTCCGGCCTTTACCTTCCTGTTGACCAAGGCTCGGAAATCGCCCTTTATGCCAATATCTATGCCGATATCGGTGACGAGCAGAGCATTGAGCAAAGTTTATCTACGTTCTCTGCCCATATGACCCATATTGTGCGCATTCTGGACAAGGTGGAAAGCGAAGATTTGCTGCTGCTTGACGAATTAGGCGCCGGTACGGACCCCGAAGAAGGCGCGGCGCTGGCCATGTCCATTTTGGAAAAGCTGCTGGCGGTGCAGGCGACTACCGTGGCAACCACCCACTATTCCGAACTCAAAACCTTTGCCTATACCCGCGAAGGCATTGAAAATGCCTGCGTGGAATTCGATATTGAAACCCTGCGCCCGACCTATCGTTTGCTGATTGGCATTCCCGGCGCCAGCAATGCCTTCGCCATCAGCCGCCGTCTGGGCTTGGCCGATTCCCTGATTCTGCGTGCCCAACAGCTTGTTAAGGCTGACCATGCGCAGTTTGAACATGTCATCAACGAACTCGAAAATGAAAAGATGATGTACGAACAGCGCAATGCAGACATTGCCGAGCGTCAGGCACGCGTCAAGAAGCTCGAAGAAAAACTCCTAAAGGCCAAGGAAGAACTCAGCCAGAAGAAGGGCGATATCATCCGCAAGGCCAAGGACAAGAGCGCGGCCCTTATCCGGCAGACCCGCCGAGAATCAGAAGAAGTCATCAGCCAACTCAAAGAACAGTTTGACGATTTGGGCATCAAAGCCCGTCAGCAGGCCATCGCCGATGCCCGTGCGCGTATCAACGAAGCCTCGGCCAAAGCGAACCCCGGCATTATGGCACAAAAGGGGGTTGGTCAGCGCATAGACCTCAAAAAAATCCGTGTGGGCGATACGGTCTATGTCAAGAAACTTGACCAAAAGGGCACTGTCCTTGAAATTCAGGGCAAGGATTTGACCGTACAGGTAGGCGCTTTGCGCACTAAGCTCAAAGCCAATGCCTGCACCTTTATTGCCCATAAGGCAGAGGAAAAGCCCAGTAATAATACCGGCAGCCACAAGAATTCCCAATCGTCCAGCTTCCTGCAGAAAACACAAAATATCGGCAGGGATATCGATATCCGCGGCATGATGGTGGACGAAGCGGAAATGACTCTGGGCAAATTCATTGATGATGCCGTGATTGCCGGGCTTAGTCAGGTTTTGATTATCCACGGCAAAGGCACCGGTGCCCTGCGCAAGGGCGTTCACGCTTACCTCAAAGGACACCGCAATGTCCTGAGCTTCCAGTTCGCTGACATCAACGAAGGCGGCACGGGAGCTACCGTGGTAGAATTAAAATAAAAATCAAATTCGCCATATTGATCACATTCTTCGCAAGGCACATTTTTGATGACTATGACAGTATTACCAATTTGTGCAGTATATACTGTGGTGGTAACTATTCACTAGCCAATGCCCAGGGAATACAAGATGCCTGAGCAAGCGTTGCCATTATTGTATCTATGACAGCAATGCCATGCTTACGGGCTGTGCTTAATACGGAGTTAATTTTTGCAAATTCTTTAGCACCTCCCAGCGAGCGGAAACAACCGGAAACTTTTATCTTGACTTTGGCATGTTTGACATCCCGTTCCGCTTGGTTGTTGTCAAAGGGCACACGGAAGTCCCAGAAGAAACGACAAAAATCCTCGCTGTATTCATCCAGTCGGTCTGCCAATCGTCTGGCAATGTTCCGTTTTCTTTTCCCCTTGACACTGTATTCTATGGGATTATTCTGCTGGCCTTGGTAGATTAAGCCTTGCCAATATCCCTTGTATAGTCGGCAATCTATAACACCTTGTAGTTCCCGCAGTATATGGGCGCAGCAAAGCCCATGCGCTTCAAATTGGAATTTCCAATAGGGGCGCCAACAGTCGTGGATTACTATGCCTTTGTAATGTTGGAGAAAATCCCCCTCCCTCATGCCATCTTGCCCGCGTTTTTCGCTGACATGCTGGTAGGTGTACCTTTCAGTAGAAACATTATGTAACCATATTATTTTCCCTGATGCACGCACACCTGTTTCATTAGCATGTACGACAGGCGCAGAATATATGGCTGTTTTTATACTGCTAATGGCATCATCGAGCTTGCCTGCATATTTCTTTACGGCATTATGAATAAATCCCGTACTTACAGGCAGCTTTAATACGGACATGAAAAATTCA
>DJYL01000106.1:0-2198 GCA_002448495.1 Pseudoselenomonas ruminantium
TCGCCCCAGTTTTTCGTAAATTTCAGCCAAGTATTGTTATCTGCCTGCACGGGGAGCTTCGCCTTCACCGGCACGGTCAAATTATTTTCGTTGTCCGCATCAGCTAAATTGTTTACCGGGATTTGCAAATCAACATCCCGCACGGAAAAAGCGGCTGCCTGTCTGTCGGCCAGCACGCGATTGACAACGCTACTGGTTTGCGCCGCGCTCATCAGCTGCGCTGCATCCGTATTGCCGATTTGGTCGAGCGCCTGACGGGCGTTCTCTGCGTCCAGATTATAAACAGTCCGCAATTCAGCTTTCCGGTCATCGCCTTGCAAGGCTGCATACATATTGTTCACGGCATTGTACGTTTGGGCTTGCCCGGCAGTTAATGCGCCCAGATTATTTTCTGCTTTCGCCGTAACGGAAATTGTATTGCCGGAAATTTCTCCTTTGGCACTCAACATCCCGGAAAGCGGCGTATAATCCGCTGAATTTTTCAATTCGCCTGTAATATTGTTCGCCGTCAGAACAGTCATCTTTTCCTCTGGCAAAATGTTGACAGCCGCAATGGTTGAGCCTTCCACATTGGCATTGCCGTTCACCACGATATTGCCTTTTTCACCACCGGCGCAGCCGCTTAATGTGCCGTCAGAGACCAAATCGCCGTTAATCGTCATCGTTTTGTCGCTGTTTGCAGAACCTATCGTGCCATGATTGTAAAATTTGCCCGTTGTGTCATCCGTGAATCCATCCGCTATTTTATCGCTCTTGTCATTAACCGTAAACGTTCCGCCGAAAAGGCCTGCGTCTTTTGCCACAGTTACATTAACCACATCTGCCGAACCGCCGTAAACGAGATTTCCATTGACGTTTATTTTCATATTGTCCATGCCGTCAATATCGCCGTCATACTTCATCGTATTGTTGAAATTCAGTTTCGTCACCAGGTCGGGAATGTATTTGGTGTAAAGGTATTTGCCGCCCTTGTATTGAAGTTTCAAACCTTCCAGAGATTTTGTAGTTTTGCCGTTTGCGTCAGTTTCTGTATAAGGAGTTTCATAATCATAAAATCCAATATAAGGACTGAAATGTTTCCATTGAGAAGTTATTCCGCCTGTAATTTCTGCGCCGTTATTTATGTTAATCGTGTCAACAAATGATGACATATCAATATAAATTGCATTTCCTGCATTTTCGGAATCCGCAACAAGTTTTCCTGAAATATTTACAGTGTTGACCATTGGCGCGTTTAAATCGCCGTTTTCTTTATCTGTAAAACTCCACAAATCATTTGCGCTACTGATTTCATTCAAACCAAGATTTTTTGTTAGGGTAAACTCATTATTTTCAAACTGTTTTACATATCTCATGAAAGAGCCGCGATATTCCATATCTGTGCCGAGAGAATTTGAACCGAAATTAAAACTCAAAGCATTTCCGCTTTCACCTGTCGCTGTAACTGTTCCTTCGATATTTACATTGTGATTTTTTCCGTAAGCAATTAAAACGCCGTCGTTATAACTGCCGTCCGCATGAATTTCTGTATCTTTTGCAACAGTGATTGTATTATTTACGCCGTCAACGCGAACACCGACCGCACCCGCGCCGTTTGTAAAAATATCTCCTGCTTGCGTGATATTGTTATTCGAGCCGTAAACATGCAAACCTATTCCAAAAGTTGAATTATTGTAGCCGTCAACATATTCGCCATTTTCACGCTTGGAAAATCCTTGATAGTTCGTCAAAGTCAAGCCGTCATTATAAATTGATCGTCCGTAAAAATTTCTTCTGTCGATGTTGTAGCCAATATCTTGCAAAAGTGCCAATTCAGCCTCCATAAAATTTACATAACTTCTGTAATTTTGGTGGCTCATCATACTTCTTGCCAATTCGCTGTGACTAAATTCAGGATAATAAACAATTTCATTATTATATCGCATAGGATCCCATAAATTTATCGGAATACCGCTGATTTGTTGACCGTCGGCACGCGTAAAAGTTTTTCCGTCCAAAACTTCAGTAACATTATCTCCCGCGAAATAAAGATAAATTTTTCCGTCCTTTTTCGCATCACTTGAGCTTGGTACTATAAAAGTATTTTCAGAAGTTAATTGATTGAAAGCAGAAATATCGTCTTCAGATGACAAAATTACCTGTCCCGGTTTAGGTTGTTGTCCATATTGATTATAAAGATGCGCCGTGAAACTTTTTTC
>DJYL01000106.1:2334-8925 GCA_002448495.1 Pseudoselenomonas ruminantium
CACTTATTCCCAAACTGTGACCGATTTCATGGTACATAACAGCAGAAATATCCGTTCCAATAATCGCTTCAGGCGTAGGATTTGCATAATACGCTGTATTAATCCAACCGTAATTGCCGTCCTTTGAATAATCAAACACGAAATTTTGCCCGATAAGAATTCTTCCAAACGCAAAACCATTATCTGAGTTATTCTCATCAAGGTCATCAATATCATTAAATTGCGGAACAATTTGCCCGCTCTGGAAAATGTCTGCAAAATTGTATTTGGATTGCATAGCACTTGCGCTGGCATTTCTGTCATCATTAGTTCCGACAAAATATTGCGCAGGTTGAGAAATATTTGCGCCGGGTCCTAAAATTTCTGCCCACCATTTGAAAGCCTTATTCAAGCCGCTTTTAAGGTCGCTTGATAAATCATAATTGAGAGCTTTAGTACCACTTCCTTTAAAAATAATTTCTCTTGTTGCGTTGTAGTCGCTCGCGCCGTAATATTTGACATTGAAAAGCGTTTTTCCGTCCCAACCAATATCAAACTGCTCCACAGCCTCAGCAGGCTGCGGCAGGACAGTTCCGCTGACACAGATGCCTGCTGCCACGGCATAGAGAATTGCTTTTTTCTTCCTTGCTGATAAAAGTTTTTTCATTGTCTTCGCTCCTTGAAACGCCCTTTCGCTTTTTCCCGTTATATGGAATAAGCCCTGCTGACGCTTTCCAAGCGCCAACAGGACTATTTTTCAGATTTCACTTTCCCTGCTTTCTTACTTTAGTTCCTGTACTTATTTTTACTCCTTCAATTCTTCGCCACAGTCCGGCTTTACTCCTATTTCTGCCTTACAATCCCAAAGCGTCCTTTAATGGATCCAGTTTACTGTCACGGATAATCTTCGTACCGTTCTCCTTATCAAAATTTTCCCAGAACTGCTGGCGGCTAATGGTGTTGCCATCCTTATCGGTGTAGATATTGCCTTTAGCCAGACCGCCATTATCTACATCCCCGCCATAGCCCAAGTCATGCAGCTTATTCCGAACGGCTTCACAGCTTTCATAATCACTATTCAAAAGACCGCGCTTGTAAAGCTCTACGCTGTCAGCTACCGTTTCTATAATCGTGCCGCCGGCTACCCTGTCAAGTTCATCAATATTCATTTTTTTGCTTTCTTTAATCGACATGATTAGTCACCCTTTCCTTTTCCATTGTTCCTCACAATTTTGCAAAATCCTGCCTGTACCTGCGGCAGCTACCCAGTCCAACTCATCCTCGTCCAACCGGGCGGCAGCCCATTTATGGCTCTGCTGCGCTGCGTTATCCTTGCGGTGCATGGTCAGCAGCTTAGTCAGCAGACTTTCCCGAACGGAATGACAAAGGGAAAAATCGAAGATACCCAGTTCCTGCTCCAATTTTTCTTCCGTCATGCTCCATCACTCCTTTCACGATTGTTACGATTTCTCTCTCCAACCATTTCCCTTTGTTCTTTATATCCCCGAAGACGGCAAAGTGTTATGCTTTTTTAAAAATATTTTCATTTTTTTACAGAACCCCTATGCTGCCATTACTTCTATCAGGCCTTTATGCCCATCATCAAGGGCAATTACCTGTCCAATACTGTCAATCAGCTCGCAAAACTCGGCGAGTTTAATGTCCATGCGGCAGCCTATTTCCTTTATTATGTAATAGGCTTTACCATCAGCAGCCGCCGCCAAAGATACGGTGACATATCCTACGCTGTTGTTGTTTCCTTTACGATGTTTGATGTTTTGCTTGTGCATGGTCACCAAATCAAAAGCCGCTTTATCTTTTTTTACGACAATCCTCAGTTCCGGGCTGATGTAATACCCCTTACGTTCCATAACCACTTTAACAGCTCTTTCCAACAACATAGCAATCAGCCCCTCCTTATGCCCTGACTTTTATCTTTTCTTTCCTTTATATCCCCGGCATCAGCAAAGTGTTATGCTTTTTTTGATTTTTTAAAATGCAGGAAACGCCTTGGAAAACGCGTCCACCCGAAGGTGAGAGCCTGCAGGAACTGGCAGCGCGCTATCGGGCGGTGCTGGATGATGCGGTGCGGCGCTATCCCGGCAAGACGATTTTCATCGGCGCCCATTCCAAGGGAAATATGGCGCTCCTGTGCAATGTGCTGGGCATTGGCTTGGAACATTACCTCCAGTTTGAGCAGGACAACACCTGTGCAAATGTGCTGAAATACAAAAACGGCCAGTGGAAGCTGGTGCTGATGAATTCCATTTCCCATACGGGAAAGCTCTATAAGAGGCAGAATAAATAAGCTTGCAAACGGGCGGCTGACTGGTCAAATTGACCGGTCAGCCGCCCGTCTTCATTTTATATCTTTTCTGCCAGAAGCTCCCGCAGTCTGTCCCGTGCCTGTTTCAAGGCCACGCGAACAGAACTTGGGGCCATGCCCAGCACATCGGCTATTTCGTTTGACTTCATTTCCAGCCAGTAGGTCATCTCCAATATCTGCCGCTGGCGCTCCGGCAGTTTCATCATTGCATCGCGCAGCTCATCACTGCGCTCTTTCGTCAGGGTTTGTTTTTCCGGCGTTTCCTGTTCCGGCGCGGCAGGGTCAAAATTTTCTTCCCAGGGCAGGTGCATGGTCACGGCCTTGCTGCCGTAATGCTTACTTAGAACATTCGTGGCAATGCGGAACAGCCATGTGGAAAAAGCCCCCTTCTCCGGGTCGTATTGGGACAAATGCTGATACATACGGATAAATGCCGTTTCCACCAGTTCATCCGCCAGATGGCTGTCCTGTGTTTTTTTCAGGAGATATTGATATACTCTGGGGAAAAAATATGCGTAAAGCTCCGTAAAGGCCTGTTCATCATGGATGGCTTTTAGCGCCAGCTTTCCCCATGGGTCAGTTGGCTTTTTGCCGCTTGTGATAACCTTCATCTTCATCCGGCTCCTTTTCCAGCTGCGAGGCCTTGAGTGCCTGCTCGGCGCTGGCTCCTTTGTTCTCTGCCGCAGCGTAGCGCAGGGCATCAAAGCCTACCGGTACGCCCATGGCCTTTTCCAGCGCCGCCCGGCTGAGATTGTACTGATAAAGCGCCGTCATATAGTTCTGCTTGGCGCGGGTCAGTTTGTCCTGCGCATCCGTAAGCCCTAAAAGCACATCCACGCCTTCTTCGTAACGCACCTGCGCAATCATATAGCTGTCCTCGGCCTGTTTTACGGCCACTGCCGTTTCCTGAATATTTTGCTCGGCGGCTTTCATATTGAGATACGCTGTACGTGTTTCCAGCCGGATGGCTTTTTTCACCCGCCGCGCTTCGGCTTCATAGGCGCGGATATTGGCATCGGCCTGTTGGACGCTCTCTGCCGTCACGCCATTGTCAAAGATATTCCACGAGATATTCAGTCCGGCTTCCCAGGCGTTGCTGCGCTCACTGCGGAAGGGTGTATTGCCGGCGATACTCTGACCGGCTACTGCCGACACCTTGGGGCGATAGCCGGCTTTGGCTGTATCCTTCTGCGCCTGCGCGGCTTTGATGTTATAATCAGCAGCCAGACCGTCCGGGCGATGTTCCAGAGCATACGCTTCACAGGCCGCCAAATCCTTGTCATAAGGTTCATAGGTAAAGATGTCCAATGGTTCCACATCCGTCTCCTGCGGCAGACCCACTATGCTGGCCAGCGTAGATTTGGCCACATCCACCTGCTTTTCGGCGTTGACCAGATTTTGACGGTCATTGGCAATATTTACCTTCATCATGAGCAGGTCAGCTTCTGCCACAGCCCCCTCCTCAAACTGCGCCTGAATCAGATTCATCTGGGTATTGCCCATTTCCACGGCTTCACGGGCGACTTTAGCCAAGTTTTCCAAGTGAATCAGATTGGCATAGCCTTCGGCAGCCGCATAGCGCACAGTCTGCCGGGTGTTTTCCGTGGTGAGGTCAGCCCGGTTGAGCTGATAGCGTCCGGCGTCAATCTGGCCTTCCACCTGCCCCCCTGTATAAAGCGGTACCGTAAGGCTCCAGCTGTTGGCAAAGGTATTGCGATAGGCATAGGAACCCACGGACAGCGGACTGCCAAGAACAAGAGAGTCACCTGATACGTATACTGGTCTGGTATCGCTGGAATGCGGGTCGCCATAGGCTTCATGTGCCTCGTTGGCAGACTTGTAATTTCTGCCGCCAATCCGATAAGCCTGCGAAGTCCAGCTGACTACCGGTCCCTTACTGCGCCGTATTGCTCGCAGATTGTGCCAGGCAGCTTCCCTTTGCGCAGCGGACGATTCGATGCTCTCATCCGTGTCCAGTGCCATGCGAATGCTTTCGGCTAAAGACAGGTGCACGGTGGATAATTCTTCTGCGCCGCAGACTTTTGCCGAAAAGACCAGTGTACAGCTTAGAATACCGGCTAATAATAATTTATTTTTCAGCGAATCATAGAATTTCATTGGGTATCACCTTTCTGCGTGGATTCAGGTTACCTGCCGCTTTACCAAATCGGCAAACAGGCCGCCTTTTTCCACCAGTTCATCAAAACCGCCCATCTCGGCAATGCGTCCGTTGTCCATGACGATAATCCGGTCACACTGCCGGATGGTCGAGAGCCGATGCGCCACCACAATGCGCGTAGATTTGAGTTTGTCCAGACTACGGGTAACGATAGCCTGTGAACGATTGTCCAGTGCACTGGTCGCTTCATCAAAAATCATGATGGCAGGTTTGCCGGCCATTGCCCGGGCAATCAGAATGCGCTGCCGCTGACCGCCGGAGATATTGGAACTTCCCTCACTGATTACCGTCTGCATGCCCATGGGCATATCGGCAATATCTTCGGCAATCCCTGCCGCCTCAGCAGCTTCCCAGGCAGCATCCTGAGTGAGCATTCGGGTACCTACGATATTGGTATAAATATCCCCCGTCATCAGCTGCCCATTCTGGAGTACCACTCCCATCTGCGAGCGTACTGAAGGCAGCGCAAGTTCGGCTAAATCCTGACCGTCAAAGAAAATGCTGCCCCGTTTCGGCGTTTCAAACCCCAGCAGCAGGCGTACCAGCGTGCTCTTGCCGCTGCCGGATTTGCCCACAATGGCCACATTTTCACCGGCAGCGATGGAAAAGCTCACATCTTTAAGCACCTCTTCCCCCTCGGTCTCCACCGTACCGCCTTTCCCATCCGGCACCATGCAGCTATAGGCAAAGGACAGACGGCTCACCTCAATGGCACCTGTCAGCTGTCCGGCCTCCTGTTTGTCCTCCGTATTTTCCGGCACGGCCTCCAAAATGGGGCGCAGGTTCTCCAGTTGGGGCTGAATAGCAAAATACTGGCTGATGAGCCCGATAGCTCCGCCCATAACCCCATTGAAACTGGAGTAAGCCGCATTAAAGGCAATAAACTGCGCATAGCCAATGCCCGTCTTTACCGTCTTCCCGTCCGGGGACACTTCGTTCATACCGTAAACGGCTATCCAGTAAAGAATCAGGGTCAGTATAAAGGGCTGAATACTGGAAATGATCGAGGTGTAGTTATTCTGCCACCGCAGTTTGAGTGCCCAGTTCCAGTGCTCGCCAAAGGTACGCGACCAAAGATTATAGGCCTGTTCCTCTGCGGCCTGTACCCGGAACTTGGACAGTCCGGCAAATATCTGCTGCACCGTACCTGCCGACTTGTTGCCGGCCTCAATAATCTTGCGCTGAAAGAACAGCACGCGCCGCAAAACCAGCGCCACAAACAGCGAATAGACCAGCCAGACCACAACCGCCGCCGCCGTAAGTTTCATGCTGTAATAGCACATCAAAAAAATACTCCAAAAAGAGAAGATAAAGGAAAGAATGGAGGCGACAAATTCACCGGATACCAAATTTTTGGCAATGCCGATGCCCCCCATGCGGCTGGCCAGCTCACCCACGGTAAAACGACGGAAAAAACTCGTGGGCAGGGTCATCAGCCTGCCCCACAGCGCCGCTTCGGCAGTGATTTCAATGCGGTTGGATATACGCAGTACGGCAATGGAACGCACGATAGACAGCGCCGCCGTGGTAAAACTGGTCACCAGCAGAGCCTGCGTTACCGTAGCCAGTCCCTGCCTGTCCAAGATGGGAATGATATCCTGAAAAATCGTCTCCGTGATAATCGGCGTGGCCAGCGGAATAAGCCCGGCAAACAAACTGCAGACCAGTATCGTGCGGTAATCGGCCAGCCAGCACTGACGAAACATGAACTTCATTAAATCCCATAGCTTTAAGGCTCTTGCCGGAAAACCTGCGTAGCATTGAAAGGCATCCTTGCCGATATGCCTTATTTCTTTCTCCGTCAGGACAATACCTTCCGGGTGTTCCGGCACAAACATACGATAAGACTCCGGAGTCTCGGGAATCAGCGCCGCAATTTCCTTGCCCTTTTCTCCCGTATAAAAGCCCAAGAGCACACCGGTATCCTTCTTATGCCAGTCATCCGGCAAAGTCACCAGCCGCATCTGCATATTGCCTTTTTGCATAAGCCGCCGCAAAAGGGCCGCTTCATCCAGTTTCCGGCAGGTTTCTTCATCCAGACCAATGTTCTCATGCGGCATGGCCAGCGCCGCTGCCACCTGCCGCACCGCAAAGGCAGCCTGTTTCA
>DJYL01000172.1 GCA_002448495.1 Pseudoselenomonas ruminantium
GACCACTTCCGGCCGTTATGACTATAACAGCAAATACACCAAGGGAGCTTCGACACATATCATTCCGGCACCCATCAGCGAGGAAAAGACCCGCGAAATGCAGGAACTGGCCATCAAGACCTATACGGCCTGCGGCTGCAAGGGCGTAGCCCGCGTGGATATGATGTACAGCGAGGATGAAACGCCGTATGTTATCGAAGTAAATTCTGTCCCGGGCATGACCGAGGTTTCGCTGGTGCCGGATGCCGGACGGGCTATGGGCGTTGAATTCCCGGAATTGTGCCAGCGCATTCTGGAAATGGCAGGCTTTTAAGGATTTTTTTGGTTAGACAGGACAGCAGAAAGGAGGTCTCTGTGTGGAGGAACAGGAAATGTCGGAAGTTGACGCAATAAAGCATAGGAAGCCGCACCGGAGTCCTCGGCGCATTTTGAAGGGGCTGGCCTTTCTGGCAATTTGCGGCGGCATCATGTCCATTATCGTGTATTCGCCACTGTTTACCCTGCAGAGAGTGGTTCTGCATGGCAATACCTACCTGAATGATGAGGACATCCTCACCAGCGGCAGGCTTCATCGGGGAGAACCGCTGTTTCAGTTGGAAACGGACGAAGTCACACAGAACCTCATGAAGGATTTGCGCATTGAAAGCGCTGTGGTGCGGCGGCGTCTGCCGGATACTTTGGAAATTGAGCTCACGGAACGGATTCCTGTGGCTACGATTGCCTGTGATTATGGTTATCTGGATTTTGACCGGCAGGGAAAGGTAATCGGCAGCTATAAATATCTGCGGAAGATGCCGATTCCCCTGATTACCGGCGTAAAGATGCATGATATGTACATTGGCGATGACAATGCGGACAGTCGTGTGGCCAAGGTGCTGGAGTTTTTGTCCCAGATTGACGGGGATGCCCTGAATTATCTGTCGGAGGTCAATGTGACCAATCCCGAAGCTGTTATGGCCTATACCAATCAGGCGGTGCAGATTCGCCTGGGAAATTTTGACCGCTGGGATGAGAAGGCAAAGCTCACCAGCGATTTTCTGCTGAATCTGCCCAATGCCCGCCATCAGATAGAATATGTGGATTTCAGTTATACGGCGCCGTTTATTCGGCTCAAGGAGAAATTGGCGGATCCGGAAATCAAAGTTAAAGATGGGGCACAGTAGCCGCATTTATTATTGCCCGCTGTCTGGTGTTAATCCCGTAGATGTTCTTTTTTTGTAATTTTTTTGTGAAAGTTATAGCATTATGCGCCGATAAATGGTAGAATTAAAGAGTATATTTGTGCAAGTTAGGAATCCTTGTGGACGTAATACCGTGTCTAAGGGATATAGAATACAAACATCATGGGGGTTAATGCTGTGTTTGAATTAGAGGAAAATGGCCTTGATCAGGTGGCCAAGATTAAAGTAATTGGTGTAGGCGGTGGTGGAAGCAATGCCGTGAACCGCATGATAAATTTCGGACTGCAGGGGGTCGAGTTTATTGCCGTGAACACGGACGCACAGGCTCTTTATAAATCCTTGGCACCAAAGCGCATGCAGATTGGCGAAAAGCTCACCAGGGGATTAGGTGCAGGCGCCCGCCCGGAAATCGGACAGAAGGCGGCCGAGGAAAGCCGCGACGATATTTTGGAAGCCCTGCGGGGAGCAGATATGGTTTTCGTTACCGCCGGCATGGGGGGCGGTACGGGAACCGGTGCAGCACCAGTAGTAGCAGAATGTGCACGGGAAATTGGTGCGCTGACCGTAGGCGTCGTGACCAAGCCCTTTGGCTTTGAAGGCAAAAAGCGTGAGCGCAACGCAGAATCCGGTATCGCTAACCTCAAGCAGCATGTGGATACGATTATCACCATTCCCAATGATCGTTTGATGCAGGTGGTGGACAAGAAAACCCCGATTACACAGGCATTCCAGATTGCCGATGATGTCCTGCGTCAGGGCGTAAAGGGCATTTCGGACCTCATTGCCCTGCCCGGCCTGGTCAACCTTGACTTTGCCGATGTGCAGAGTGTCATGAGCAATGCCGGTTCTGCCCTGATGGGCATTGGCGAGGCTTCCGGCGAAAGTGCTGCCATTGAGGCGGCCAAGGCAGCCATTGCCTCCCCGCTGCTGGAAACCAGCATTGACGGTGCAAAGGGGATTCTCCTCAACGTTACCGGTGCGGAAGAAAACCTCAGCATGTATGATATTCAGGAAGCTTCAGAGGCCATTCATGATGCAGCCGACAGTCAGGCCAACATCATCTGGGGTGCGTCCATTGACAACACCATGGGGGATACGGTTCGCGTTACGGTTATCGCTACGGGCTTTGATGCTCCGGAAGTCATCGGTGTGCAGCCGAAAGCAGAGCCGTCAGCGGCACAGCCGGTTATGCCCAATGCAGGCCTCAATCTGGGGATGCCGAATCCTGCTGCACCGGCAGCTTCGGCAGATATGCAGCAAACGGTAGCGCCGGCTGCCGATTTCATCGACATTCCCGTGTGGATGCAGAAAAAATAAAAATTAAAATAATGGTTGACAAGCGTTGAGAATATGGATATAATATATCATGTTCTTAACGCTTGTTGCGTTATATGGGTAGGTGGCCGAGTGGTTAAAGGCAACAGACTGTAAATCTGTCATCTTCGGATTACGATGGTTCGAATCCATCCCTGCCCACCACTATGGCGGCATAGCTCAGTTGGCTAGAGCATGCGGTTCATACCCGCAGTGTCAGGAGTTCAAATCTCTTTGCCGCCACCAATATAGAACTTATGAGCACACGCAAGGTGTGCTTTTTCTTTGTGCAGTTAGGTCAAAAGTCCCTAAGAATTCTCTAATTATTATCATTTTTTTTTCAGAAAAGAGGGCTATAATATATTGCGTTGTTATTAAGATGGGATGATGGCATGAAGCGCAGAGATTTCTTGAAAAACTTAATATTGTTGGGGACGGGTTCCATACTGCTGCCACAACTGTGGACTGTTAGGGCGGCAGAAGCGGCTTGGAAAACGGGCGGAGAAATTTCCGCAGGGGGAAATGACCCTTTGCTGGGAATTCCCATTCGGGAAACGAATTTTGAATTTTCTTCTCTGCAAAACCGGGAAACTACAGATGCGATTGTCATTCATCATGTGGGCAATACCAACAGGGATGTGTCAGCGGCGGAAATTGACCAATGGCACAGAAATAACGGCTGGGCAGGAATCGGCTATCATTTTGTCATTCGCAAGGACGGCACCATTGAACGCGGGCGTCCTATGGATATGCTGGGCGCACATTGCTATGGTGAAAACTGGCATACCGTCGGTGTAAATATTGTGGGCGAATTCGATAATAATGAGCCGGAACCGGAACAGATGGTGTCGGCGGCAAAGCTTTTGGCGGCTCTTTGTCATTACTATGGCATTGAACCCAACCGCAGGCATATCATGGGCCATCGTGACTACAATGCTACGGCCTGTCCGGGACAGCTGCTTTACGATAAGCTGCCGCGTCTCGTGACGATGACCCGCAGGTACTATTAAGGCGGTGAGAAGATGCGTTACCGTTGGTTTGTTGACCAGGATAAGCAAACAGATGAATATGGTGTACCGGTGAGCCGGGCCGAGTATGATGAGGCGCTGCATCCGAAAAAGAAGCCGGTATATGAGCCAAAGGAAATGCTGGCAATCGCTGTTGTGGCGTTTATTCTGATTTATGAGTGGTTTGCGGGGGACAGCGCATTGGTCATGTATATGTGTGTATCTTTTTTGACCTTTGAACTGCGCCCGTTTGCAAGGCTGTGCTTAGGAAAGCATGGCCGGGCAGTAGGCAATGCCTTGACGGGATTCAGTATTGCCATGTTTTTGGGGACATTGCTTTGGATTTTTATGTGACTGTGCAATGATTAATGTAAATTTTCAGTTATTTGCCAAAACTGCTTATAAAAAATTATTTAAAATTTTTTCAATCAGGGCAGGAAATCGCTTTTATAAGGCGAATACAATTAGTAAAGAGATTGATTGTTAGTAAAAACATCAGGAAACTCAACTGTAGTTGCGTTCTGTCTCTGTCATGATGAGCGTCATAATAGCATGACAGATGTAATATTTTTGTTTTCTAGAAGAAATAACTGGAAAATAACAGAAAAACTGTATACTAACAGATGAATATCTGTTAAAATATATATAAAAAGTAAACCATAGTCGAATAAGGGGAGATTATTGTTTACTATGATATCCAAGGGGGATTTTTTATGAGAAAGACAGAATGCTTGGCCATGATTTTGGCTGGTGGTCAGGGCAGCCGCCTAGGCGCGCTAACGAAAAAAATTGCGAAACCAGCTGTGCCGTTTGGGGGGAAGTATCGTATCATCGACTTCCCGCTCAGTAACTGTGCAAATTCCGGCATAGACAAGGTCGGTGTACTGACCCAGTATCGCCCGCTGGAACTGCATAACTATCTGGCTTCCGGCAGCGCTTGGGACTTAGACCAGAAGAATGGCGGTATTTTTATCCTGCCGCCGTATGCCCGTGAAAAGGGTGCAGATTGGTATCAGGGAACTGCAGATGCCATCTATCAGAACCTCAATTTCATTGATTTAGCCGATCCGGAGTATGTACTCATTCTGTCTGGTGACCACATCTACACGATGGATTATTCCTGGATGTTGGAAGCCCATAAGATGAACAAGGCTGAGGCTACCATCGGTGTTATCGAAGTGCCTTGGGAAGAAGCCCCCCGCTTCGGCATCATGAACACGGACAAGACGGGCCGTATCGAAGAATTCGAGGAAAAACCGGCTAAACCCAAGAGCAACCTGGCTTCCATGGGTATCTATGTATTCAATAAGAACTTCCTCAAGAAGTATCTGGAAGAAGATGCCAAGGATGAAACCAGCAGCCATGACTTCGGCAAGAACATCATTCCGAAGATGCTGAAGGACAAAGCACGTCTGTATTCCTATGCCTTTGAAGGTTATTGGAAAGATGTGGGCACGATTGAGAGTCTCTGGCAGGCAAATATGGATCTTTTGCAGGATCAGCCGCCCTTCGACCTCAAGGGCGAGAAGAAGATTTATTCTTCCAATGAGTCCATGCCGCCGCATTACATCGGCCCGGATGCAAAAGTGAAGAACTCCATGATCAGCGAAGGTTCCATGGTACTCGGCGAAGTGGAAAATTCCGTTATCTTCCCGGGTGTACGCATCGGCAAGGGGGTCAAGGTAACCAATTCGGTTATCATGCCGTCCACGGTCATTCGCGATGGTGCTGTGGTGGATTACGCAATCCTGGCGCAGAACTGCGAAGTAGCTGCCGGTGCAAAAGTTACGGGACAGCTGGGCGCTATCACGGTAGTAGCCGAAGGCGAAACCGTTGAAGCAGAAGCCAGCGGCAAGCAGGCCGGCTGAGCCTTTCCCTATCGTTACAGCCTAGATACAGCAAGGAGTGGAAGAAATTGAAAGATGTAATGGGGATTATTAATCTTCAAGAAGATAATAAATTAATTCGTGAACTTACGGATAAGCGAGCTGTAGAATCCATGCCGTTTGCAGGAAGGTATCGTCTGATTGACTTTACCCTGTCGAGCATGGTGAATTCCGGGATTTTGAACGTGGGCGTTATGCTTCCGGACAAGCCGCGTTCCGTGCTTGACCATCTTCGTTCCGGTAAGGATTGGGATTTGGCCCGCCGTCATGACGGCCTGTTCTACCTTCCGTCCCCAAGTGAAGAGGAAAGCATCCGTAAAGGCGATTTGAAGAATTTTTATCATAATCTGGATTTCTTCGAGCACAGCAGCCAGAAATATGTACTCCTGACCAGCGGCAGCTTCGTCTACAATGTAGACTTTTCCCAGATGCTGCGCTTCCATCAGAACACCTCGGCGGATATCACGATGGTGTACTACACGGCAAAGGAAGAGCAGCCGGGCCGCAATGTGGTTCTGGAGACAGCGGAGAACGGACTGGTAACGGATATGGCCGAAAAACCGGCTATTTACGATGATTCCAAGGTAGCGATGAATGTTTATCTCATTGAAAAGCGCATTTTTGTTGAGCTGGTGCGTTATACCTATGAGCATGGCGGACAGGATCTTTTGATGGATGGCATTATCCGCAGAGCAAATGAGTATAATATTTATGCTTGTGAGCATGATGGTTATGTTGCCCATGTGGATTCCACATCCGCATATTACAAAGCGAACATGGATCTTTTGCAGCCGGAGGTATGGGAGGAGCTCTTTATGGGCAGCAATTCCATTTATACCAAGGGCAAGGACGAGGTTCCGGTTCAATATAAGGAAACAGCCAAAGTGAAGAATTCGCTGATTGCCAACGGCTGCGTCATTCGCGGCGAGGTGGAAAACAGCATATTGTTCCGTGGTGTTACCGTAGGCAAGGGCGTAAAAATCAAGAATTCCATTATCATGCAAAAATGTGATATACAGGATGATTCCTTGGTGGAAAATGTCATCTGCGACAAAAACGTGGTTATCTCGAAGGAAAAATGGCTTAAAGGCGCCAATAATTACCCGCTGATTATCACGAAGAATGTCGTCATCTGATAGATAGGCCGTTGTAACGAGGCAATATGCCTATAACGGGCATAGAAGCCAAGTTATGACGGCTTTTTCTGTGTAGTTGTGCTGTGAAAAGGCTGATTTACAGCCAAAAAAGGGAGTGTTTTTTTTGGCAAAAGAAAAGAAAAAGGTTAACGATGCCGAGTTTAAGAAAATCAAGGAAAAACTCAAAACCCGGTTCGTGAATGCTGCCCATATCATGTGGGGGCGGGATATTGATGAGCTGACGGAAAATGAGATTTACCAGACGGTAGCGGCTGTGGCAAAAACCAATATTTCGGAAAACTGGATTAAGACCAACAAGGCCTATATGGAGCGCGAGGAAAAGCAGATTTACTACTTCTCCATTGAGTTCCTGATGGGGCGTCTCTTAAAATCCAATCTGATTAATTTGGGCATTGAGGAAGCCGTCAGGGAAGCCTTGGGGGACTTCAAATTGAATCTTAACAAGGTTTATGAGGAGGAACCGGATGCGGGCCTCGGCAACGGCGGTCTGGGGCGTCTTGCGGCCTGCTTTATCGATTCCATGGCGGCGCATCATCTGCCGGGGCATGGCTGCTCCATCCGTTATCAGTACGGTCTGTTCGAGCAGAAAATCATCGATGGCAACCAGGTAGAAATCCCCGACAACTGGCTGAAAAACGGCTTTGCCTGGGAGTACCGCAAGCCGGATAAAGCGGTGGATGTCAAGTTCTATGGCAATGCCTACATGAAGGAAATGCCGGATGGCAGCCTGAAACTGGTACATGAGAATCCGATGATTGTTATGGCGGTTCCCTATGATGTGCCCATTGTCGGCTATCATAACAGCACAGTAAACAATCTGCGCCTTTGGAATGCAGAGGTTAACCGTGACTTCTCCGATTACGGCTATCTCACGCAGGAACAGATTCGTCAGAAGAACGAATACCGCACGTTCGTTGAGAGTATTACCCGTTATCTCTATCCGGATGACAGCACCTGGGAAGGCCGCAAGATGCGCCTGATTCAGGAATACTTCATGACCTCTGCCGGTGTGCAGAGTATTGTGCGCCACTACGTCAAGACGGGCATGAAGATTCGCGACCTGAGCCAGAAGATTGCCATTCATATCAACGATACGCATCCGGCTGTAGCGGTGGCCGAACTTATGCGTATTCTCATTGATGAATATGGTTTGGAGTGGAGCGAAGCTTGGGCTATTACGCAGAACACCATCGCCTATACAAACCACACCATCATGCCGGAGGCACTCGAAACCTGGCCGGTGGATATGTTCAAGGAACTTTTGCCGCGCGTCTACATGATTATCGAAGAAATCAACCGCCGTCATCTCGAAGATGTGCGGGAGCGCTATCCGAACAACGATGCCAAAGTGCAGGCACTTTCCATTCTGGAAAACGGCATGGTTCATATGGCAAGACTCGCCATTGTCGGCGGTCACAGCGTCAACGGCGTGGCCAAGATTCACACCGATATTCTGAAAGCATCCACGCTGCATGACTTCTATGAATACAAGCCCAAGATGTTCAACAACAAGACTAACGGCATCACCCATCGCCGCTGGTTGATGGGCGCTAATCCGGAACTTGCCGGACTCATTGATGAGACGTTGGGCAGCCGCCGCTGGCACAGGTATCCTGAGCATCTGGATCTCTTAAATGATTATGTAAACGATAAGCCGTTCCTCGCGGAGCTGGGGAAAATCAAACATCTGCGCAAGGAAGCTCTGGCACAGTATATTCTGGAACATAATCTTATCAAACTTAACCCGGATACCATCTTTGATATTCAGGTGAAGCGTATTCATTCCTACAAGCGCCAGCTGATGAATATTCTCCACATCATGTATCAGTATCACTGCCTCAAAAATGACAAGGGCTTTGATATGTATCCGACGACCTATATCTT
>DJYL01000041.1 GCA_002448495.1 Pseudoselenomonas ruminantium
TAACCTATATCAAGGGAACAGATGTGGAGGAAGTGTTCACTCCCCATTTCACCTATCAGGGCTTCCAATACGCATGGCTGGAAGAGTGGCCGGAGGATGCCAGGGCAGAAGATTTCACGGCGCAGGTGCTCCATTCGGATATGCCGCAGACGGGTTCCTTCCATTGCTCGGAAAAACTCATCAATCAGCTGCAGCACAATATCCTTTGGGGCCTGAAGGGCAACTTCCTCGATGTGCCCACGGATTGCCCGCAGCGGGATGAACGGCTGGGCTGGACCGGTGATGCGGAGATTTTCAGCAGTACAGCTAATTTTTTGGTAAATACCCATGCTTTTTATCGGAAATGGCTGGCAGACCTTACGGCGGAACAGGCGGATAATGGCGCTATTCCCCATGTGGTGCCGGATGTGCTGACTCCCGTAGCTACGCCGGATATGATTGAGCATATGGGCATGGACGGGGCATCGGGCTGGGCCGATGCGGCTACCATTGTACCGTGGAACCTGTATCTGGCTACCGGTGATGTAGCTATTTTGCGCCGCCAGTACGATTCCATGAAAAATTGGGTGGCCTTTATGGATGCCCGTATGGATGAGCAGGGCCGGTTTAACTACAAGATGCAGTTTGGTGACTGGCTGGCGCTGGATGGTGACGGCAAGACCCCCTTGGGCGCTACCCCGACGCCGTTTACCTGTTCGGTCTATCATCTGGTGTCCACAGAGATTGTAGCCCGCAGTGCCAAAATTTTGGGGAATCTGCAGGAAGCCGCAGTCTATAATCAAAAGCTGGAAAAACTTTTGCGCCGTTTCCGGGCCAACTATCTGCCGGAGGGCGATTTGGTGGTGAAAACGCAGTCTGCGTATGCGATGGTGCTGGCTTATAAACTGGCTCCGGCAGATATACGTCCGCATTTGGCGCAGGAATTAGCCGCTCTGCTCGAAAAAGATGGCCATTTGGTGACAGGCTTTATGGGAACCCCTTGCCTGTGTCAAGCCTTGTCGGAAAATGGCCAGACAGCAGCTGCCTGGAAACTTTTGGAGCGGGAGGAATTCCCCGGCTGGCTCTATCCGGTGAAGCAGGGAGCAACGACCATTTGGGAGCATTGGGACGGTAAGCGGCCGGATGGCAGTTTCTGCAGCCCGGATATGAATTCCTTTAACCATTATGCCTATGGTGCCATTGGTGATTGGCTTTATCGTTATGGCGCAGGTTTGGATTATGACGAAAATGAGCCGGGCTATAAGCTCATTAATTTCCATCCGCAGCCGGGCGGCAGTCTCCATTTTGCCGAAGCCTGCCATGAAACCCCCTATGGCAAGGCGGCGATAAAATGGGAACGGTCAGGTCCTGAGGTAACGGTCAAAATGACGGTTCCGCCCAATGCCGGAGCACGGCTGACTTTGCCGGAAGGCGCACGCGTGCAGACGGCGGAAGGCATAAACTTCAAGAACGGAACCAGTCAGGTGTTTGGGTCAGGAGAATGGGAGGTGCGGTATCTGGCGTAATACATACATTACATTG
This sequence comes from Pseudoselenomonas ruminantium, assembly GCA_002448495.1. Taxonomy (GTDB): domain Bacteria; phylum Bacillota; class Negativicutes; order Selenomonadales; family Selenomonadaceae; genus Selenomonas_A; species Selenomonas_A ruminantium_I. The sequence goes on from DJYL01000041.1 coordinate 1,522, forward strand.
AGACATTGAGGTGCTAAGACGCCCCGGGACTGATGATGTTTTTCCTCTGCTTAGACAGGCTTGTCAAACGCGTCGGAAAAGCATCATCAGTCCCGGGGCTTAGTGCGTATATTTTACAGCGATATGCAAAGGCGCCCGCATGGGGCTGGTAATATTTTTCTTCGCTTAGACAGGCTTGTCAAACGCTGCGAAAAACATCACCAGCCCCATGCGGGCTTAATATTGTCTTATCTCGTTATACGACATATATTTAGGCTAAACAATAAAAATCCGACATATATTTAGAAAAAACCTTGCTTTTTGTTGAAAAATCCCTTATTATAAATATAGAGAAATAAAATTCAGACGATTTTTCGATGTGTACAAGGGATTGGAGGAATCAACATGGGAAAAGTATGGCGGATTTTTATGATGGCGGCTATGGTGGCCGTGTTTTGTGCAGGTTCGGTGCTGGCGGCTGGTGCCGGGCGCAGTTATATCAATGTGTTGAATTCTCTGCCGCGGGTGGGGAGCTATGTGGCGGATATGCCGGGGTATACGAATCTGCTGCAGCGTAAGGGCTATGAGTTTGAGGAATTTCATGGCAGTATCGGCGTGGCTTCGTATCAGGAGTCTGTTGATGCGTATGGCCGCATAGCGAGTCTGCGTATCACGCCCCGTCAGGCTGTGCAGATGGATACAGCGGAAATCGCAGAGGTTCTGCATAAACTGAGTGTCCATTATGGCCGTCCGAATGAAAGTGATGCGGATAAGGTGATTTGGAATGGCAGTACGGGGTATAAAGGGAGCTTTGATACCAAAAGCGGCGTTATCCAAATGACATTGACTAAATAAGGAAAGGCTGGTCAAATGGCCAGCCTTTCCTTATTCTTTTTCCCGACGGAAGTTCATGCGGTATTTTTGCGGGGAACAGTTATAGTATTGTTTGAAGGTGCGGGAGAAGTGATCGGCGGAGCTGTAGCCTACGGCTTCGCTGATTTCCTGCACGCTCAGATTGCTGGTTTCCAGATAGCTTTTGGCGCGTCCGGTTTTGAGCTTATTGAGCAGGGTGGAAAAGTTCATGCCGGCGTTCTTGCTGATTAAGGTTGACAGATACGCCTCATTGTAATGAAAAACCTGTGCCAGCTCGTGCAGGGTGACGGTCTGGTAGTGGGTCTGAATGTAG
>DJYL01000004.1:0-1300 GCA_002448495.1 Pseudoselenomonas ruminantium
ATGGTCATACTCCAGCGCAATCTGGCTCAGTACCAAATCCGATGCAAGCGGTGCACCGGAACGGATGAAGGATTCATCACAACCCGTACATTCATGGCCATGAATCCAGACTACTACCGGCAACGGCTTCTTTTCGGCAGCTTCCACCACTTTGGACACCTGGTCCGTACTGAGTCCCATCAGGGACGTCAGCGCAATACAGCTTTTCACAAAGCTGCGGCGGCTCATGCCTTTTCTGAGATATACATCCCACATACTCTCCCGTTTGTCCACTTTTTTACCTCCTCTTGATTATCCTTGCATAATTACCACAGATTTAACCGCTGGCTCGATTGCGGCATCATAAAAAAAATCTATTAGCGAACAATCTTATTATACGCTGAAAAAATACAAAATGCTATATCTATCATTACAATGCTTCGCAATAAATTTAGTTTATTTCATCATGGTGATCTGCCAAGGATATCCTTTGATAAACAGGACTTATAACGCCCATATTCCATAGGTCTACTGATTTCCCATTTCGCCATATCCTCCCCTTTTTCCTGCTGAAAAAAAAAGTTTTGCGAAATAATCGTAAAAATCCGTTGGCCTGTCTTGCAAAACAATAACAATCGCGGTATACTGAAAAAGGTTTTTGAAAATCACCATATGGGGACGTAGCTCAGCTGGGAGAGCACCAGGTTCGCAATCTGGGGGTCGAGGGTTCAATCCCCTTCGTCTCCACCATATTATAACAACATAGCCGGTTCGGCCTTCACTGACCGGTCAACCATAAAATAACGGAGCCAACAGGTATATCCTGTCTGCTCCGTTATTTGTTTTATCTGCCCCTCACCGGAGCCCCTGCATCACTGTAATATTTCAGGTATTCTCTCATACAATAGCCCTTTAGGTTCTTATAGGCCACAGGATAAAAGCCGTCTATTCCCTCAACGCTGCCGTCAAAAACAACGACTACCGTTCCCAGGGGGATTTGGGCCAAAGCCGGCGAATCAGCCGTTGGCGCGTAGCGCAGTGTAATCCACTCATGGCAGTTTACCACAATACCTTTATAGGCCGCGCCGATGAAATCTTCCTCACTGCGTTCTGCAGCACAGGCAACCTGTGGCAGGACAAGCAGGGATAACATTAGCAAAATGGTGCAGCCAAACGAACAGAACTTATTCATCTCCCCAGTCCTCCTATCTTGTTTTTAACGCTTGTTTCTGTATAGAATTTCTTCGGATGGTTAGATTCTCCTTCTTCTTGTCAAAGAAAGCTAATGGCGGTATACTGAAAAAAATTATCTTTCAAGGAG
>DJYL01000004.1:1424-6686 GCA_002448495.1 Pseudoselenomonas ruminantium
ACGCCCTTTACCGGCAGCGCCCTGAATCTTGCCCTGCCGTCTTTGGGCGAGGAATATGGTGCCAGTCCGTCACAGCTTGGCTGGGTATTGGGCAGTTTTCTGCTGGCGGCTATCGTGGTACTGCTGCCCTTCGGCAAATTGGCTGACCGTTATGGCAAGCGGCGTTTTTTCATCATGGGCAACGGCATCTTTGCCCTGACTTCCTTTTGTGCCATCTTTGCCCCCAACCTTTCCTTTATCATTGCCGCCCGCGCTGCACAAGGTTTAGGTTCAGCCATGACCTTTGCCACCTCCATGTCCATCCTGACATTGGTTATCCCCAAGGAGCGCCGTGGCTGGGCAATGGGCTGGAATGTGGCCATGGTTTACACGGGTCTCACACTGGGGCCGGCGGTCGGCGGTTTTCTCAACTATTATTATGGATGGCAAAGCATTTTCATGGTACTAGCAATCTTAGGTGTTATAGCCTTTCTGACCGCCCGCCATGCCCTGCAGCAGGAATGGTATGCAGACAGCAGCCCTCATTGGGACAAAAAAGGCGCCCTCCTTTATGGCGGCGCCATCCTGCTTGTGATTTACGGCCTTTCCCAGCTGCTTGCAGAGCCGTCAGCTCCTGCCTTGCTGCTTGCAGGACTGCTGCTGCTCGGTGTATTCATACGCTATGAACTGCATATGGATAATCCGCTGCTGCCCATAAAGCTTCTGTTCGCCAACCGCCCCTTTTCCCTGTCCTGTCTGGCGGCACTCTTAAACTACTGTGCGACCTTTGCCACCAGCCTGCTGCTGTCCCTCTACCTGCAATCCATTCTGGGGCTGACCTCCCGCAGTGCCGGACTCATCCTGCTCGCCCAGCCTATTATCATGGCCGTGCTGTCGCCTTTGATGGGCAAATTATCGGATAAATACGCCCCCACAAAACTGGCTTCACTGGGTATGATCGTAATTACCATCGGCCTTGCCGGCTTTGCTCTGACGGTTCATAACCTGTCCTTATACCTGCTCATTCCCATGCTGCTGATTACCGGCACAGGCTTTGCCCTGTTCGCCGCCCCCAACAACAACGCCATCATGAGTTCCGTGGAGAAAAAACACTACGGCCTTGCAGCCAGCCTGCTGAGCACTACCCGCTTAGTGGGGCAGGTACTGAGCGTAGCCATGATGAATTTAATCCTGTCGCTGAAATGGACAGACCTTGCCCCGCAGGAAACCTTGCTGCAAAATCTGGAAATCGCCCTGCTCTGTTTCGCCATCTTCTCCGCAGCAGGCGTACTCCCTGCCAAAATCCGAAAATAAAGATTGAGAAATTGCAGTTTAAGCCGAACTGCTTTAACGCACAAAAGCCCGCCGACTGGCGATAGTTTTCTGCAGCGTTTGACAAGCCTGTCTAAGCGAAAGAAAACTATTGCCAGTCGGCGGGCGTCTTTTTACGACGATGTAAACCAAACGTTAAAGCAGCTCTTTACCATCCAGCACTGCTTCTACTAATTGCTCCCCCACATACCGAAGCTTCAGCGAAAAATGCGGTCTGTTCTCCTCCAGCAGCCGGAAGAAAATCTTATCTCCTTCCCAAAGCGGCAAATCATAGACCTGCTCTTTTGCAATCCACTCCAGTACGCCTTCATTGCACGCGCCGATTTCCCCTTCATAGCCCGTGGCGGTATAAAGGAACATATATTCCGTCTGCCACCTGTCGGACATAAAGGTGATAATGCCCCGCTGCTTGTAATCCGTAAGCACCAGTCCGGTTTCTTCCCGTGCTTCCCGCAGCAGACATTCCTCCGGGGATTCGTCGGCCTCAAAGTGGCCGCCGATGCCCACCCATTTATCCTTGTTGATATCGTGTTCCTTTTTCACCCGATGCATCATCAGATATTTGCCCTCATGCTCGATATAGCACAGGGTAGTCAGATTGCTTTTCGGCATATTATTTTCCCTTCAGCGTTTCATTCATGCTGCCCATGCGGTAGCCTTCCAAATCCAATGTCACATAGGCAAAGCCCAGTTTTTTCAGCTTTTGCGCCATTTGCTCATAAAGACCGGCGGTCATAAATCGTCCTATCTCCTCAGGCAGCAGTTCCAAGCGAGCCATATCCCCATGACTGCGCACCCGCACCTGAGAAAAACCTTCCTGATGAAGGAATGCTTCGGCCTGGTCTATGCGTTGCAGCTTATCCAACGACAATTCCTCACCATAGGGAATACGGGAAGCCAGACAGGCCGCAGACGGTTTTTGCGCAGCTGCCAGCCCCAGGGCCGCTGCATAGGCACGAATGTCGCTCTTGCCCATACCTGCTTCCTTCAGCGGGCTAAGGATGCCCAATTCCTGCAAAGCCCGCGCACCGGGGCGGTAGTCCTGCATATCGTCGGCATTGGTGCCATCCAGCAGATGCACAATATGCCCTCGTCCAGCAACCTCCCGCAGTTTGCCAAAAATCAGCCGCTTGCAAAAATAGCAGCGTTCCGGTGGATTAGTGCGTACATCATAGTAAAGCAACGGGTCCAAGATCAGCACCTCGTGCCGGATTCCCTCCTCACGACAAAAGGCTCTGGCTTCCGCCACTTCGGCTGCGGGTACCAGCGGACTTTGCACCGTAAGTGCCAATACCTGCTCCCTGCCCAAAAATTCTACGGCTGCTTTCAGCAACAAGGTCGAATCCACACCTGCCGAAAAAGCTACGGCTACGCAGCCATAGCTTTTCAACAAAGATTGCAATTTATCTACTTTTGCCTGTAATTCCTTTTCCATCACTGCAACTCCCCACTGCCTTGCCAAAACTGGAAATCCTTTGACACATCTTCCATTTCTTTGCCCATGTCCCGTGTCGTCCAAAGCTGATAACGCCCATCCACGATAGCGCCTTTCACTCCACGAGGCAAACTCTGCAAAAAGCGGACTCCCTGTTCCGGCCCCAGCACAAAGACGGCTGTGGTCAGCAGGTCTGTCAGCATTCCACCGTCCGGCACACTGCTGTCCGCCACAATCGTAACGCTAATGACACCACTCTGCGCCGGACGCCCGGTGCGCGGGTCAAGGATATGATGGTAGCGCACACCGCCCGCTTCAAAGAAGCGTTCATAATCGCCGGATGTCGATAGTGCCGCATCTTTTAACGGCAGCACCGCCATTTTTTCCTGCGCATCTTCCTTGCGCGGATGGCGGATACCTATGCGCCAGACAGCCTGTTCCTGATTCACACCCAAAGCGTACAGGGAACTGCCGCCCAGATTAATCAGACCATTGGCAATGCCGTATTTGGCATAGATTTTTCGAACCTCATCTACCGCAAAGCCCTTGGCGATACCGCCTAAGTCCACTCCCATGCCTTTTTCCCGCAGGCGGGCCGCCTGCTTTTCCTCATTGAGTTCCAGTTTTTGCCAGCCGACCAGTTTCTGTGCCGCTGCCAGTTCCGCAGGCGAGGGCACTTGGGCATGGTCGGTGCCAATCCCCCAGAGGTCAACCAGCGGTTTGGTCGTTACATCAAAGGCCCCATTGGTTTTGACCGCATAATCCTGCGCTGCCGCCAGCATTTTATAAACTTCCGGCTGCAGGCTGACCCATTTGCCGGTGCCGGCCAGTTGCGCCAATTTGTTTACATCGCTGTCCGGTACGTTGGGATTGACCATGCTGTCAAGCGTTTTCAACCGGGCCATACTTTCATCAATGGCGGCCTGCGCATCCGCGCCCTCAGCGGTAAGCGTTACCGCTGTATCCAAAATTAAATCACTCTTTTTCACCTGCTGCCCGCCACAGCCGGCACACAGGCAGACGATAAGGATGAGCAAAAAGGCCGCCATTTTTTGCCTTTTTCCCATGCTTTCACACCTTAATTCTGTACAGCCGGGCTGGGTTCCAGCTCACCGGCTAAATCATGATTCGTCATTGCGCAGACGCTGGCATCGGACCAGACATTTTCTGCTGTCTCTATCATATCAATAATGGTGTAAATAGGCAAGATTACTCCCATCAAACCAATGGGCGCTCCCAGAGAACTCATCAACGACAGGGTGAGGAAGTAGCAGCCCATGGGCACACCGGCATTGCCGATTGCCGCCAGTACCGCGATAAACACCCAGGCAATCATGGTGCCCAATGTCAGTTCAAAACCGGCATTCTGCATGACAAACAGCGAAGTAACCAGAATAAAGGCCGCGCAGCCATTCATATTAATTGTCGTGCAGATAGGCAGCACAAAACGGGATACACGCGGATTGACTTTCAGATTCTGCTCAGCCGTAGCCAATGTAACTGGCAGGGTTCCTGCCGAACTTTTGGTAAAAAGTGCCACGGCGATAGCCGGCGACATCTTGCGGAATACATCGAGTGGATTAAGGCCGCGCACCAACAGGAACAGCGGCAGAACCACGAACATCTGCAAGAGGTTGCCGCCCATGACTACGGCAACATACTGACTCAGCGCACCGACAATCACACCGGCTTCAATCTGCGCAGACAACTGACCGGCAAAAGCCAGAATGCCCAACGGCAGCGCCCACAAGATTGCCCGAATCAGCGTGAACAGCAGTTCCTGCAGACCATGCAGGCCTTTTAACAGCACTTCACGGTTTTCCGTCTTAGGCATAAAGGCCAGCCCCAGACCGACGGAGGCGGCAATCAGCATAACCGAGAGCACATTGCCCGCCAAAAACGGCTGCAATACGTTATTCGGGATAACCGACAAAATATGGTCATAGTAAGTCAGCTTGCCGACCTTATCCAGCGGCACAGCGCTTACACCTGCCCCCACGATATCTGCGGGCAGATTGCCCGGTGCAATCCAGATATACAACCCCAGCCCCACAAAAGCTGCCGCCAAAGTAGTCAGGAATGTATAGCTTACCGCGCGGGCAAAAATCCGCCCCGTTTCCTTCTGACCGCCCAAAGCCGCCAGGGTAGTAATCACCGCCAAGGCGATAGTCGGCACAGCGATAAACTGGAACAGACGGGTAAATACCGTCGCAATGAAATTAAACAGCTCATTTAACGGCGCAATGCCTAAAAAGCCCAAAAAGCCGCCGATAAGCAGCGCACCAAACCACAGGACAAGCTGTTTGCGGCTGGCCTTGGGATTATGCGCACGCAGGGCTTCTTCCCGCGCCGCCTCCACGGACTTATTTTTTTCTGCCATAATGATTCCTTCTTTCTCCGTATAATTTATAAAACCTAGTAAAATAGTATGTTAACACTTTAGCATATATTACAAATAAGTCAAGCTAAAAATGTATCTTTTTCTACATTATATATCATTCTCGTAAGAAAATAAA
>DJYL01000133.1 GCA_002448495.1 Pseudoselenomonas ruminantium
CCAGCATCGGTCAAGGCCTTTTGCAGGCTAATGCTCTGCTGGATAGGCACGAGCGAATCATGGCCGCCATGCGCAATGAAGAAGGGCGGCGCATCTTTCGTCACCTGATAAACGGGGCTGGCCAATTTAGCCAGTTCCACCATTTTCCAATACGGTGAGGTCTTATCCTGTGCTTCCGCTACCTTGCGCAGAGTTCCTACACCTTGACCTTCGCCCACGAAGCCTAAGAGAATAGACTCATTGGCGCGAACAGAATCATGCGTTTCTGCCGCCTGCGCAGGGTCTTGTAGCTTAGTGCTCATTTCCGGTGCCATGGTCAGCAGGTTAGTGGGGCCATAATAATCGACACAGACTTTTACACTGCTGCTATATTCCAAATTGCCGCCTTCATTGCCTTCAAGTGCTTTATTGCCGCTGGTCACAGCCAGTTCTGCAGCCAGATGCGCTCCGGCGGAGGTGCCTGCAATGGCAATCCGCTCCGGATCCAAACCATATTCGACAGCATGGGCACGCACAAACCGCACAGCCGCTTTCACATCATAAATCTGCGCAGGAAAGGCCGCTTCGCTGTTCAATCGGTAATCCACAGACACAAAGGCAATCCCATGATTTAATACATCCTTGAAAATTTTATACGATGATTTATTGTCCTTGTCCATCAAGGCATTGTTACCATTGTTCACCGTACTGGATGTACTTTGCTTAGCATCGTCCCCCTCATAGGAGCCTCGTGCCCAGCCGCCGCCATGCACGAACACCAGTACAGGAACTTTTTCGGCTTTCGCTTTCGGCGGCACAAATACATTCATGCGCAGCTGGCGCGGCGCACCATTGTCATTTTGCACATTGGCCACTACAACATCCCGGTAGGTAGGCTGCATATTGACCAGATTTTCAGCGGCTGCACAGCTGCCACCAGTCATGGGCACCGCTAAAGCCAGCGACAATAATGCCGCTAACGAGAGTTTACGCAATTTACCTGCTTTCATCGCTATGACCTCCTGCTTTTATTTTTTCAGGCGCTTATAATCTGCATCGAAGTATTTGCCGGCACGGATATCATCCGTCATGCCTGCATAAGGTGCTTCAGCAATAACATCTTCGTTATTCTGACCAGCCTTGCCCATATAGGTAATCTTGGCAAATTCCGGCACCAGATATTTCGGATAGGTTTCGTATTTTTCGCGGGATTCTTCCATCAGATCAATATGCTCATTCTGGAAGCAGACCGTGATGGACGGATGATCCTGTACCCATTTCGGGAAGAAAATCACACCATGCATGATGTTTTCATTGGGCATGAAATCCAATGCCACATCCGTGCCCGTCGGTTCTGTCCAAGTTACCTTGAACACACCATCCGTAAGCTTCACGATATTGGCTTCCTGGTCCTTCACCCAACGGCCAGCGACCATGCCGCCATGAATGCGGTAATCAACCGTGTGGTCATTCTTGGCATACCACTCATATTCCCAGCCATTATCGTACGTATAAATAAAATGCGTGCCTAAAAAATCATCCAGTTCCTTAAATTTCATCTTTGTTTTCCTCCCAATTACGTATTTATTTACATATCATTGACATAATTTAGCATACACGCTTGGGAAACGTTTGTCAATATCATGTAATAAAATACATAATATTTTTTTTCACGCGCTCCTTAATTCTTCATGATATGCTTGCCGGCCAGATAGCCAAATGTATATGCTCTGCCATGGCTGTTGCCCATGATGGTCATGCAATAGTCATTCGCGTAAAAGCTGCCGGAATTATTGCCTGCAGCGTAGAGTCCCGGAATAACATGCTTGTCCTTGTCCAAAACCTGCATGTTTTCGTTAATCTTCAGCCCGCCCAGTGTTACCAGCAGAGCAATGGTGATATGAGCAGCATAAAACGGCGGCTTTTCAATGGTGGTCAGACATTCCTTTCGTTTATAAAAATCATCATCAAAGCCCTTGCGTGCCAATTCATTGTAACGGTCAATTTCGGCCTTGACTTTTTCATAGGGCAGATTCATCTGACGAGCCAGTTCTTCCAAGGTATCTGCTGATTTTACCACGCCATCATCAATCAGCTTTTGCAGACGTTTTGGGTCATGATAAACACTCTTTAAGGATTTGCAGGCCGTCTGGTGCATGGCAGGTGCTTCCTGCGGCCATTTGGAATCCCAGATGTTCCACTTGCTAAAGTCCGGCTCTTGACGGACACCATTGGCGATAAAGGGGTAGGGCACATCTTCATTGGCAAAACGTTCCCCATAATTATTGAGTGAGAGCCACGGCTGACGCATAACCGAATCGGCCAACCCCGGAGCATTAACCATGCCAAAATCAAAGTACATAGGTGCATGGGGGCCTTCATCGATAGCCGCACCTACCCACATCCCCATCTTATGACCATCACCGGTATTGGCCTTGCTGGGATAAAGATTAATCTTCACCGTATCGGAACTGGGGATATAATAATGCAGCATTTCCTTGTCATGCCCATAGTCACCAGCACACAGGATAATGCCTTTTTCGCCGACAAATTTATGATATTTGCCCTCTTTATCCTTGGCGATAACCGCTGTCACGCGGCCTTTGTTGTCATCTTCACGAACCAGCTGCACCGCAGGCAGCTTAAAGCGCAAATCCACACCCTTATCCTTTGCTGTAGACAGCAACGTATAAGCCATAGCAATAACTGGCTTGCCGCCAATCATGCCCTTAGGCGCTTTTTCGATGGCTTCCTGTGTAGGTTCCAATACAAAAGTCATTGATGGTCTGGTGGGAAGTGTTGCCCCTTCAGCTACCATTTCGTCATACGTCCAAATGTGCTGTACCTTACATCCTTTAGCCAGTGCCATATCCAAAAGCCAGTCATTTACATGACCGCTGTGTTTTACCCATTGCATGACCACTTTCTGATTGGGCTTATAAGCGCCGAAACGCATGATTTCCCGGGTTACATCCACAGGGTCAATATGATTGCCCACCTGCTGCTGTACCCGCGAATTTACAGCAGCATAGTCATAGCCGCGAAAATTTACCGTATTGGTCTTTTCCAGTACGATAACCTTTGCCCCTTCTTCAGCCGCTGAAATCGCCGCGCAAAGACCGCTCATACCTGCTCCGACAATGATAACATCTGCGGTTTCTGTAGACGTAAGCTGACTGTCCGCAATAGGCTTGGGCGGTTTCATAAAATCAGGCTGCGGGTCCTGATGAATAATATTACCTTCTTCATCACTCTCATGGCTGCGCCCATTTCCACAGCCCCCTAATAAAGGTGCTGCCACGGCTCCGGCAAAAGCCAAAGCACCGCCCTTTAAGAAATTACGCCGGCTTAAATCCGTTTTTTTCATAATGCTCCCTCCCCTGCATGCGGGTCCTGTACCTTTTGCCATTCAGCAGGCAGGTTATGCAGGAACTCAAAATCATGACAATTCTGGCAGGCTGCCTTAGACTGCATGTGCATCTTGTGGCAGTCCGAACAGGTCAAATCGCCTAAATGCGAATTATGCGGATTGACGCCATCCCCTTTATCCGTTTTGGCAATCAGGGCATCCATATCGCTATGACATTTCGTGCACATCTTGTTGTCAAAATGCCTTTTCGCCGGCGGATCATCAAAATCATCCGTAACGTACCAGATAGTTTCCTGAATCTTGTCCTCCATACCGTTGTCATGGCAGTCAATACAGGCAACATCTGCTTCCCTATGCTTGTTCGACAAAAGCTGCCCTTCATTATACCCTTCAACATAAGGCTCCATCACATGACATGGTGAGCAGGCAAGTTTTGGAAGCCGCTCCGCCTGACTCATAGCTGCACTGCCCAATAATGCCACCAGCACCAGTATGGCAGCGGACAGCAAAGGGTGTCTGCCAGCCCATCCCCAAAGTACTTTGGCTTTTTCCAGCAATCCTTTCATCAGTTCTCCCTCCCTCATATAAAACGACACCAATAATATGTATTAATTAACATATTATCCTGATATTAATCATACGCTTTTCATTTTATCATGTCAATAAAAACATATTATTCATCTATAAAAGTGCCTAAAAAAACAGCCCCGATATTTTTTCATCGAGACTGCTTTTTTGATTTACTTTTTCTGTTGGCGCTTCCATGCTTTTATCTCCTGCAGACGCTTGGCAAAACGCCCTTCCAATCCTTCCTGCGTGGGATGGTAATAGCTTCTGCCCTGCAATGACTCCGGCAGGCATTCCATAGCAGTGATTTTTTCCTGCGTATCATGCGCATATTGGTAATCCTTGCCATAATCCAAGTCTTTCATCAGCTTGGTCACAGCATTGCGTAAATGCAGGGGAACCGGCTCTGCCTGCCGTTCTTCGGCATCCTTGCGCGCCATGCCATAAGCAACATAAAGCGCATTAGATTTTGGCGCCAGCGACATATAGACCACGGCCTGTGTCAAATGCACCGTACATTCCGGCATACCGATAAAATGACAGGCCTGATAAGCGGCTACGGCGATTTCCAGCGCTCTGGGGTCGGCAAGGCCAATATCTTCACTGGCAAAGCGGGTTATCCGCCGCGCAACGTACAGCGGGTCTTCGCCGCCCTCCAGCATTCTGGCCAGCCAGTACACAGCGGCATCCGGGTCGGAGTTGCGCATGGATTTGTGCAGCGCCGAGATGATGTTGTAATGTTCCTCCCCGTCCTTATCGTAAAGCAGCATTTTACGCGAAGTACACTGCTCCACATTTTCTGCCGTAACCTCTGTCCCATCTTCCCCTGCTTCGGCATTTAGCACCACCATTTCCAAAAGCGACAGCGCCCTGCGGGCATCGCCGTTGGCAAAGGCAGCCAACTTTTGCAGCAGGCTGTCTTCTATGATTATCTTTTGTCCGCCGAAGCCGCGCTCATCGATTATGGCGCGCCGCAGAAGGGCAGTGATATCCTCCACACTCAACGCCTTCAGGACAAAGACCTTGCAGCGTGAAAGCAAGGCGCCGTTGACCTCAAAGGACGGATTTTCCGTAGTTGCACCGATTAGGATAATACTGCCTTTCTCTACGAAAGGCAAAAACGCGTCCTGCTGAGCCTTGTTAAACCGATGGATTTCATCGACAAACACGATGGTCTGTTCCCCGTAAAGCCGATTGTCTTCGGCTTTTTTCATCACTTCGCGGATTTCCTTGATGCCGCTGATCACTGCCGAAAAATTGATAAATCGGGCTTTGGTCATTTGCGCAATCACTCCGGCAAGCGTTGTCTTGCCCACGCCCGGCGGCCCCCAGAAAATCATGGAGGAAATGCTGTCCTGCTCAATAAGCCGCCGCAGGACTTTGCCTTTTCCCAGCAAATGCTGCTGGCCGGCGATTTCGCCCAAAGTCCGTGGCCGGATTCGCGCCGCCAAGGGCTCCGGTACAGACTTAGCAAATAAAGATGTCTGTTCCATAGTCATTTATCTCAGCAGGCTCCTGCCCAGTTCATAGGCCGCCGCGCATTGCTTGGGAAACATTTCCTGACGGTAAGCCGCTTTGGCTTCCTGCGCGCCTTTCAGTGCCTGCTGCAAAAGCTCAGCGGTATTGCCGTTGCGCCGGGGGCTGCCATTTATGGCTATTACTTTTTTCATGCTCAAATCCTCCTAAAATACACATCTTATTACACCTGCTGACTTCGCAGGAAATTCTCTATAGCGCGGAAGTCCTCCGGGGTATCGGCATCCAGCAAAATTCCCGGCGTGTCAACCTCCACAAAGGCCTGCGGCTCACTGCGCAAAGCTCCCTTTAAGCCCAGCGCGCCCTCATAGGCCAGCACCCGTTTCGCTGCATTTTTCCGCAGCAGGACAGGATGACCGACCTTCCCCCGGTATGACGGCCTTACCACTGGTGCTGTTTCAGCGGCCATTTTCCCCAGAATCTCCCGAGCAATTAACGGAATGTCCGCCGGTATCAGGAAAAAATCGTCACAAACCTCTGTCAGGCTTTGTATGCCAAGTTTCACAGAAGCAAACATATCGCTTACGGCGTATGCAGGGTTACGCACAAAACATATTTGACCTGCGAACTTATCCGTCAAAAATTTTTCCAAAACATCTGCCTCTCTGCCGGTAACGACCAAAACAGGGTCACAGCCGAATTGTACAAAGGGTTCGATGTTCCGTTCTATCAGTTTTTTTCCTGCCAGCTCCAGCAGGGGCTTGAATTCGCCCATGCGCGACGACAAGCCTGCCGCTAATATCAATGCACCGGTTTTCATAAGGTCAGAAAGTCCTCCAACAGGTTAAGACACACCTGACGGCGGTAGGCCGCAGTAGACCGCTGGTCATCAATGGGCTGCAGCAGCGCGGCGTATTCCTTTAGTATCTCATTCTTTTTTGCCGCCAGTTCCGTCAAGGTAAGCCCGCGCATCTTTGCCTCCAGCTCCCTGCTGCGGACTACGGTAAGACCTACGGCACCAAAAGCCAGGCGTATCTCACATAGTACATTATCCTCCACCCTGCATATCCCGGCAAAGGACAGCTTGGCTATCGCCTGGGCTTTTCGGCCCCCGACTTTGCACGACTGCATTTTGGTCATATTTTCATAGGAACGACAGGGAATTTCCACAGCCAAAACGATTTCATCAGGCGCTAGCGCAATCCTGCGGTTTCCCTGAATAAAATCATCAATGTCTATACGCCGCTTGTCCATAACACCGGCATCCGTTAAATGCCCTGCCACCACGGCAGCCTCCAAAGCATACAAAACCGGCAGGGTATCACCGGCTGGCGAAGCGCGGCAGATATTGCCGACGAGCGTGCCTGCGTTGCGAATAGCCGGTGCGGCGATACTGTGCATCGCGTCCCTCAGCACCTGTGGAACCCGCTCATCATGGATAAGCTGTGTATAGGTACAGCTGGCGCCAATACGCAGCACCGCCCCCGACTTTGTGACATTTGACAAGTCATGCAGACCTTGCAGGTAAATCATCACCGGCGCGGTCTGCCCGGCTGGCATAATATCCGTGCCGCCCGCCACCAAAAGAGCCCGTTCCCGTTCTTTTTTCTTTATGGTCAAAGCTTCTGTCACCGAAGCAGGCATATAGGCGGTTACCATAGTCCTGCCCCCCTTTCCGCTGCCATGCGTACAGCGTCCACAATCATGTTATAGCCTGTGCAGCGGCAGAGATTGCCCGAAAGGGCTTCACGAATCTCCGCTTCCTGCGGCTTAGGGTTATGGCTGAGCAATGCCTCTGCCGCCATAATCATTCCCGGCGTACAGAAGCCGCACTGCACTGCTCCGGCCTCACTAAAACACTGCTCCAACAGCCTGTATTTTTCCGTCTCCCGAAAGCCCTCCAACGTAACGACATTTTTTCCCTGCACATTAGCCAGCGGCGTGATACAGGAATTTAGCAGCATGCCATCCACCAGTACCGAGCAGGCACCGCATTCGCCTTCACCGCAGCCTTCTTTAGGGCCTTTTAAGCCAAATTCCTCCCGCAATACATCCAGCAGCCGGGTATGCGGCAGCTGACGGCTTATGACATCTCTGCCGTTTAATGTAAATTCTACCATTTCCTAAACCTCCGCTTGTTTTACCTCAGCTGCTAAAATACGCTCCGGTGTTACCGGTATGGCATGAAAAGCCCTGCCTGCTGCCTGTTCTACGGCAGCCACATAAGCCGGTGCGCCGCCCAGCAAAGTCAGTTCCCCGGCGCCTTTGGCACCGAAGGGGCCATTCGCATAGGGATTATCCATAAAGGCTATTTCATTGGGCACCGTGTCCATTGCGGTCGGAATCAGGTAATCGGTAAAACTGCTCTGACTGAGTTTCCCTGCCTTAATTTCCATCTTTTCCATAGAGCCATAGCCAATGCCCTGCAAGATACCGCCCTCGGCCTGCCCTTTCATAATCATGTAATCAATTACCGTCCCCACATCAAAGACACCCCAAATGCCCAGCAAATTCGTCATGCCGGTCAGCCTGTCCACTTCCACCTCGACCACATTCAGCCCCCAGGAGTAAGCCGGATAGGCATCTCCGTGGAACTTTTCCATATCCCAGGGAATGAGCACATCATCCTTGTAGATTTCCTGCACTTCCTGTTCCTGACCGCTGACCCACTCCGTCTTTAACCTGCGCGCAGCTTTTTCGATCAGCCTGCCCACAATCATAATGGAACGGGAAGCCACCGTCGGCCCGGAATTGGGTACACGGTCAGTATCCGGATTATCAAAAATGATTTGCTCCAACGGCAGACCCAGAGCCTCAGCAGCAATCTTGCTGAACGTAGTCTTGAGCCCCTGCCCCATATCCGTATTGCTGGCCAGGATTTCCACCGTATCATCTGCGTTTTTGTGCAAAATCAGCTTGGAACGCAGCAGGTCTTTTTCTGCCGAGCCGGTAAAACCGCAGCCATGCAGGAATAAGGACAGGCCAATGCCCTTGCGGTAACGGCCTGATTGCGGCCGGGCGTATGCTGCGTATTTACGGCTGTAACCGGATAATTCCTCAGCTTTTTCCAGCATATCGTGAATCGGCACATACTGATGGAAACAGCCGCCTGTACACGTTTCATCTCCCTGCTTTGCTGCATGCAGTTGGCGGAAAGCCAGCGGCGTCATCCCCACCTTAGCCGCCAGATGGTTCATCAGCGATTCTATAGCAAAAAAGCTCTGGGGCGCGCCAAACCCACGGAAAGCACCGTTGGGAACCGTATTGGTGATTACCGCCCTGCCGTCCGCCTCCAGATTGTCGATTCTGTACACACCGGCAGCTGAAAGCAGTGAACGCTGCATCACTACGCTGGATATACCGGGGAACGCCCCGGCATCCAGACAGATGTTTACCTTCAGGCCAATAATACGGTGCTGCGCGTCAAGGGCGGCTGCATAGTGAATCCTTCCCGGATGGCGTTTCGTCGTGACCGCCATATCTTCCCGGCGGTCATGAATGATGCGCACCGGTGCACCGGCTTTTTTCGCCGCTGCCGCCGCCTGACAAGCCAGCAGGGACGGATAATCCTCCTTGCCGCCAAAACCGCCGCCCGTCACCTCCTGTACCACCCGGACATGCCGGCTGTCCAGATGCAATGCGTGCATCAGCGACGAGTGAACATAGTAAGGACATTGCATCGTGCCATAAACCGTTATTTTTTTTTCGCCTGCATCCCAGCAGGCAAGCATGCCCTGCGGCTCCAGATAAGCCTGTTCCTGATAACCGGTAGTGAATGTCTCTTCGACGATTTGTGCCGCCCCGGCAAAAGCCGCCGCCACATCCCCTTTGGCAAAATGATAATGCGCCGCCACAGCGTTTGCTTTTTCCTTATCCAGCACCGCCGGAAGTTCCTGATAAGTCACCTTTGTTTCCCGGCAAAGCTGTCTGGCCAGCGCTAAATCAGGCCCCACAATCAGAAGTATCGCCTCGCCGATATAACTGACCTCATCCATAGCAAAAACAGGCTGTTCGGCGGTAATCACCAGCAGATGGTTGTCATATAAATCACGGCCATCCACCACCATATAGCCCTCCGGTAAAGGCGGAAGCTCAATTTTCACAATCCGTCCATGGGGAATTTCTGAACGGACAAACGCCGCCTGCAGCATACCTGCCATTTTTTTATCGGCAATATACTCTGCTCTGCCAGATGTTTTTATTTTATGGTCTTTTTTCTCAACTGCTTTGCTGATACCGTTCATGTGAATCCCTCCTCTGCCGGGTCAACGTATTC
This sequence comes from Pseudoselenomonas ruminantium, assembly GCA_002448495.1. Lineage (GTDB taxonomy): Bacteria > Bacillota > Negativicutes > Selenomonadales > Selenomonadaceae > Selenomonas_A > Selenomonas_A ruminantium_I. Next base: position 9,669 of record DJYL01000133.1, read on the forward strand.
CAGCAGCACATCGACCATGCCGCCGCACAGCATATATCCTGCCTCCTGATGCGCCCCGGTCAAATCCACCTTTTCCCATACGTCTTTTATTTCCTTGTCGGCCAGCATTTTCCGCCCTCGTTTTATAATCCGTGCCTCCAATGTACCGCCGCCGATACTTGCCACAATCGTATCGGCAAAAATCAGCATTTTTGTCCCGATATCCCGTGGTGCCGAACCCTGACGGGAAATGATGGTTGCCAGCACAAAAGGCTGCTTGGCCTTTAGCGCCGCTGCACATAACTTAGCAGGAAAGGTGTTCTTATGCCTGCTGGCCTTTATTATCTCAGCCATAACCGAAACGGCTATTTCCATCTCCGTTTCGGCACCGATGGCAAGGCCAATCGGCGCATGCAGCCTGTCAACTGCTGCCTGTGAAATCCCCTGCTCTAAAAGTTTTTGCCGCAGAAGCTCCGTTCTGTGCCGGCTGCCCATTACGCCCACATAGGCCGATTCCTTTTGCATGATGGCCTGCAGACAGAGGGCATCGTATTGATGTTCTCTGGTCATCACCACGAAATACGTATTATCGTCACCGGCAACCTGCTTAAGCGCCTCGGCAAAGCCTGCACAGATAACCCTGTCAGCGCCTGCGTCACGGGCAGCGGCAGCAAATTCCCGGCGGTCTTCAAGCACAGTTATGTTAAACTCCAGCTTTTCAGCAAGGGAAATCAGTGCCAAGGCGACCGTGCCTGCACCGCAAATGACCAGTTCACGCTCACCGTAAAGGCAGTCAGTAAACAAGCCGGCCGGCTCCATATTCTGCCGCAGGAAGTCCTTACCACGCTGCCAAACGACCTCGCCAGCAGACAACAGCGCTTTAGCCCCTTTATATTGGCCCTCCAATACGGTCAGCACCTTGTTTTCCGCCCCCGCAGGGAGTTGTTGCAGTTTGATAAAAAAGTTCCTGTCCAGCATTTTTTCCCCCGATTTCAACCAGCACAATCATACCGCTTTGCCAAAATTCCATTAACCTAGTTTCTTAATATATATATAATTCGACATTTGTTCATTGCCACCTGCTTTTTAATTGACAAGTCAACAAAAACCTGACAAGTCATTGACCTGTCAGGCTGCTTATTAGCGTTTAAGTTCCTGATACTCTGCCACCCGGCCTACGCTGAAGTGGAGCATAGTTCTCGACAGTGCCACTCTGTTATACGAGGATTGGCTACCTCAGTGTAATGGTTTCGCCGTAAGTGCTACGATCTAAAATCGTGAATCACAGTTTTAATTGTGTCAGCATAGGAGGAACGTAGATCACTAAACCTTACAGCGTACGCTGAATTATCCCCAGTACCAATCCAGCCACGCCCGTACCAGCCAAAAGTTTGATTACGCCGACTTTCCTGCGCACAGCTGCCAATGAGCCCGCCAGGATAATCACGCCCAAAGGGTCAACAGCGGCCATATCTTCAGGCAGGGTTTCTACGTTCCAGAGAGCCAGGATGACAAAGCTGATGCCCGCGGCGGCAATCAGCGCCACTACGGCAGGACGCAATCCGTTAAGGATGCCGCGGATAGGGCCGATATCACCATAGCGGAAAAAGAGATTGGCCAGCACGATGCCCAAGATAAGGGAAGGTGTACAAAAGCCTACTGTCGCACAAACCGCACCGGGAATCCCGGCAATCTTCATCCCCGCGAAAGTGGCGGCGTTAATACCAATAGGCCCCGGCGTCATCTGGGAAATGGTGAAGATATCATCCCCTTCAGGGCATAGCGCACATAGGGATTGGCAGCAAACCAATCATAGGCACAGGAAATGGCCGAGAGTGTGATAAGCGGCGGCAGGATAGTTGCAGCCAAAGCCGTCAACGCCCCAGGGATGCCCGCCATGCGGTAACCTAAGATTATGGACGCATTGACCGCCACCACGCCGGGCATGGACTGGGCAATGGATACCAGATTCAGTGTTTCCTTGTCGCTCAGCCAGCCATATTCATCTACATACTTAGCCCGCAGCAACGGAATAATCACAAAGCCGCCACCTACGGTAAAGGCACTGATGAGAAAAGTCGATTGAAAGAGCTTCCAATAAAAGTTAGGACAGGCTGCTGCCACGTTTTTCAGTTCTTCGTTAGACATTTATTTTTCCTCCTGACTCGTATCCATATCACTTGCAACATTCAGCCCGCAAAGAGCCGTTAAAAATTCCCGGCCGATTCTGGACAGGCTCGTATGCTGCCGCCAAACAGCTGCAATTTGCGTTTCCAATGCCGGTTCATCAATAATTTTGATATGCAGCTGATCATGGGCAGCCAGGTCCACGGCTGAAAGCGGCGCAATGCCAATCCCCAAACCGGCATTAGCCCAAAGGATGGTCGTACGGGCATCATCATTACGGCAGTATATCTCCGGCGCTGCCTGTCTTTGCACAAAGACATCCTGAAGCAGCTGCTGAAAGCGCCGATAGATAATCAGCGGACGCTTGTTTAGTTCTGCCACGGTAATTCGCTCCCGCTGAGGACACCAATCCAAATCAGCCGTCATAACGGCAGCCATAGGTTCTGTATTCAGAAACTGGCAATTGAACGAAGTGGTATTGAAGGGGGTACGCACAATGCCGATTTCAATGATGCCTTTCTCCAGCTCCTCAATCAGCTGATATGTATTGGCATCGTGAATTTCAAAATGGACGCCACTATACTCCCGATGGAATTTTTGCATGCCGGGGCTGAGCAGAATACTGCCGGACGAAGATATTGTTCCAATCGACAGCGTTCCCTGCAGGCTTTGACCGAGTTCATCTATCTCCCGAATGGTGTTCTCGGCCATGTCCAAAAGCTGTTGCGCCCGCCGTACCAGCAGGCGGCCTGCTTCTGTAAGCTCGATACACTGTGAACCACGTTTGAACAGCTGGGTACCCAGTTCCTTTTCCAACAGCTTCATCTGATGCGATAAGGGCGGCTGAGTCATATTCAGTTTCCTGGCAGCAGCGGTAATCTGTTGTTCCTCGACAATGGTCATAAAATAATGTAACTGTTTCAAGTCCAATTTCTTTCGCTCCCCTTTATATATTTTTTATATATCATTTAACTTTATATATTTTTTATATCTGCATTTTATCATACAGCTTCGTCCTGCATTTTGCAAGTTTTCCGGTAAATAAACAAAAATCCCCTTAAGCAAGCTCTAAAAAACGCTCACTTAAAGGGATTCCCTCTTTATAGCAGGAAATTTCTCTGCCATCGCGAAATTATGCGGAAACGAATAGTTCAAAATTTTACCTAAGGAGGATTGCCTATGAACACCCTCAAAACCATCGCAGCCAATATCTTTGATTTGGAAAAGGACCGCGCTCCGCTGGAAGAAATTGCCGAACGCATCTATAGCGGCGGCACCCTCAAAGGCACGAATATGTGCATCCTGATTCTTGCCATCTTCATTGCCTCAATTGGCCTGAATATGAACAGCACAGCCGTCATCATCGGTGCGATGCTGATTTCCCCCTTGATGGGCGTAATCATGTCCATTGGCTATGGCATGGCTACCTATGACAGCGCCTATGTCCGGGAATCTTTCCTGAAGCTCGTGTTTCAAGTCAGCCTGTCTGTTTTGACTTCAGCGCTATATTTTGCTCTCTCCCCTATTGACACTGCCTCCACGGAGCTTTTGGCCCGCACGGAACCGACCATTTGGGACGTTCTTATCGCCATCTTTGGCGGTCTGGCCGGCATTATCGGCAGCACCCGCATTGAAAAGAGCAATGTGATTCCCGGTGTAGCCATCGCCACTGCCCTGATGCCACCATTGTGCACAGCAGGTTATGGCCTTGCCACCTATTCGCCAAAGTTCTTCTTTGGCGCGCTCTATCTTTTCTTTATCAACAGCTTTTTCATCTGTCTGACCACCTTTATCGTGCTGAAATTCATCCACATTCCTGCCAAGGCCTATGTCTCCGAGCAGGTTTTCCGCCGCCAGCGCTGGTTTCTCTCCCTGTTGGGCATTCTCATCATCCTGCCCAGTATGTACATGGCCTATCAGAGTATCCGCAACAATCTGGAACAGGCTCAGGTCAAATCATATATCGAAAGCAATTTCCAGCAGGGCAATCCACAAGTCGTGGCCTTCCATCTGACTCCTGCGGAAAAAGAACTGGCTCTGACCATTATCGGCCGTACCATTACTGCCGAGGAACAAACCGAGCTGGAAAAAAAGCTGCATACTTATTCCCATTTTACAGATTGGAGCCTGCAAATCATCCAAAATGATTTATCCGGCACTGTCCGTACTGAAGATGTGCAAAACCTTATCAAGACCCAGTGGAATGCGGCCGGTGGCGCAAGCCTTACAAAAGCTCAGGAAGATTTACGCAAGTACAAGGAACTGAGCATGCGTTACAGCCCCACCTACCAACGATTCGAGGCCGATCAAAAACTGCTGGCCAGCATCCGGGAAAAAGCCCCCATTCTTTTCCCCTCTTTCGCTGGCATTGAAGGCGCTGCCATCGCCACAGAAAATAAGGACGGCCAAATTGTCTATACCGGCTTTTTGGCCATCATCACTTGCAAATTCCCCCTTGACGAAAGCGAACAAGCCCGCCTGCAAAAATGGCTCAATGCCGAAGCCGAACTCCCCGTAACCTTTATCTTAAAACTTGCCCCCCGAAGCGAAGTAAACCACGTCAGTGCCTAAGTCAAATCCCGACTGCCTTATCAACAGTCGGGATTTGACGTTTTTATTCTTATCAGCTACCCAGCAAACTTTTCCCCAATTCATAAGCCGCGGCACACTGCTTGGGGAACATCTCCTCACGATAGGCCGCTTTGGCCTGCGGGTCGAATATCGAAGACTCATATTTAGCATAATCAGAAAACTGTGTCGTATTGCACGCATAAAGCGTCTTGGTTTCCGCCCGCAGGATTTTGCTGGCAAATCCTTCATGGACGGCAAATTTTTCCCGCATGCCAAACTGCTTGACATGCTCCTCCGTCATATTCATGGTGTAGATAAAGGCATTGGGCAGAGACTTGGGAAATACCGTCGGAATTTCATTGCTGTAAATGTAGTTGGAAAACAGCAGCCGTTCGATAAAGGCGCTCATGCCGGAGGAAAGGTTCATAAGTTTCCGCACCGGCCTCCTGCGCGCCCTTCAATGCCTGCTGCAAAAGTTCTGCCGTGTTGCCGTTGCGCCGCGGGCTGCCATTGATGGCAATTACTTTCTTCATCGTTAAATCCTCCCATCAACCAATACACAAATACTTAAAGTAATCTTCGACGCCAATAAGCTGTTCCCTGCTCTCCTAAAGAAAAACCTGACAAAGCCAAACGCCTTGTCAGGTCATACTTTTTTAACGTTTCAGTTCCTGATACTCTGCCACCCGGCCTACACTGAAGTGCAGAATCCATTCCGGACGTTCCGTAATCGGCGTCCAGAAACCGTAGGCTTTGCCCTGTGGGCCTTCATAAGCCACATGCACGGATTTATTTTCATCAATGGCCTTGTTGCACAGGCATCCTTTATGGTCTTCGGGCCGCCCAATTGAGGAACACTTTATCCCTGCTGTCATGGTCAAAAGTCCCCTCAATCCTTCAGTTTGAACACTTTCTTCGGCTGGCCGCAGAGCGGGCAGGCAAAGTCATCCGGTTCCGCATCCAAATCGCCTACATGCTCATAGCCGCAAACCGAGCAGACATAGATTTTCTTGCCGGCAGCTTCCAAAAGTCCCGGACAGTGCTTTTCCAAGATTTTCGCCAGTACGACACCATGATGGCCTTCCTGCTTGGCAAAGATTTCCATTTCATCAGCAGCTTCGGCAAGACCTGCCTCGCGGAATTTATCGGCCATAGCCTTGACCTTCTTTTCACCGCTGGTTTCTGCGCTCATCAGACCGCGCACGAGCTGCCAGAAATCCTTGGGAAGCATGCCGTTTACCGTTGCATAGAAACCGGCATGGACGGCTTCCTGATTGGCCGCTTCGATAAACTGCTCGGCCACATCATCAAGGCCCTGTTCTTTGGCAAGTCTGGCCAGCGTATAATACATCATTGTGCCCTTGGCTTCGCCCAAAGCCATCATTTCTGCCATTTTTTCCAACGGGGTTCCCTTCGTAATACCATGTAAACTCATGACTATCTCTCCTTTATCTACACATAATACACATAATACACATTACACAAATTTATAACAGCTTTTCGATTGCTGCCGTCATCGCAGACGGACTCGTGGTCGGTTCAAAACGCTCTACCACATTGCCTTCCCTATCAATAAGGAACTTGGTGAAGTTCCATTTGATGCCGTCATCTTCGAGATACTCCGGATAGTTCTTTTTGAGCGCATCCATGAGCACCGCAGCAAATTCATGCTCTTGATCAAAGCCCTTGAAGCCCTTTTCTGCGGTCAGATACTTAAAGAGCGGCTGGGCGGTTTCGCCGCGCACATCGCCTTTCTCAAAAATCTGGAAGCTTACGCCGTAGTTGCGGCGGCAGAACTGCTGTACTTCGTTGTTGCTGCCAGGTTCCTGCGCACCGAACTGATTGCAGGGAAAGCCCAGAATTTCCAAACCTTTATCTTTGTAATTATCGTAAAGTTCCTGCAATTCCTTGTACTGCGGAGTGAAACCGCACTTGCTGGCGGTATTGACAATAATCAGTACCTTGCCTGCATAATCCTTGAGGGATTTTACCTCACCGCTATTCGTCTTAGCCGAAAATTCATAAACACCCATTATAGTTCTCCTCTCCTGTCACGAAATCTTTATCTCTTAAAGCCCCAACAAGGCATCAATCTTGCCCTTGTCAAAGCCCAGTACATACGCTTTGCCATCTGCAGTAATCACGGGAACGACCTCATCATTGGTCAATGCCTTGCATTCTGCCAAGGCTGCTTCATCCATTTCGATATTGCATTCCACGTATTCCACCTGCCGTGATTGCAGATACTTTTTAGCCTTGTCACACCAAGGACAGTTGTTGATGGAATAAACCTTAACCATAATTCATTTCCCCTTTCTGATTTGCGCTAAATATTTCTCCGCTAAGATTGCGGCTGTCGTACCATCTGCGGCGGCTGTTGTCAGCTGTCGTACTTCTTTGTGCCGGACATCACCAGCGGCAAAAACACCTGGAATATTGGTGCGGCAATCTTCCCCTGCCGCAATCCGACCATCTTCGGCCAGCTCAATATCCGCCTGGAACAGCGCCGTATTGGGCGTAACGCCGATATTGACGAAAATGCCATCTATGGCTAATTCTTTCTTTTCGCCAGTCGCTTTGTCCAAAACTTCAACGCTTTCTAAGCGCTTTTCACCCTTCAATGCTATCACATCGGTTTCGAGCAGAATTTCTACTTTTTCATTGCTACGCAGTTTTTCCTGCGCGGATTCATCGGCACGCAGCTTAGAACGGTGCAGCAGATATAGCTTCTTGGCGTACTTGGTCAGGAAGTTGGCTGCATCCACGGCAGCATTGCCGCCGCCCATAACGGCAATCACCTTGTCCTGATACAGATGACCGTCACAAAGCTCACAATAGTGCACACCCTTGCCGGCGTATTTGCGTTCTTCGGGCAACGGCAGCTTGCGCCGTTCCATACCTGAAGCGATAATGACGCTGCCGGCTTCGTAAATGCAGGACTCGGTTTCCACGATTTTTCGTTCTTCCTGCAAGCTGACTTTTTCAATTATGTCAAATTCATCAACCACAGCGCCAAAGCTCTCCGCCTGCTGCTGTACGGTTGCGATTAAATCCTTGCCCGCCACATTGGGCAGACCCGGATAATTTTCAATTCCGGTGGCATTGGCAATCTGACCACCTACCAGCGCGTTTTCCAGCACCAGCACCGACAGATTCATGCGCCCTGCATAAAGGGCGGCGGTAAGCCCAGCCATGCCGGCACCGATGATGACGATATCCTTTTGTATGCGTTTCTTTTCCGTTGGCATCATTATCTCCTTTCTGTACCTCATCTACTACGCTTATGATTATAGAGACTAAATGTGACCTCTATGTGACTTTTATTTGATTTTTTACAACCTTTTTGTAAAAAATTTTATTTCGCTGATATCGGAAGCAAACAGCTTTTGCCACTGTCCAGCGGCAGGGCCACAATCATTTCTGTTCCCTGACCAGACTGACTTTGGCAGGCAATCTGACCGCCCAACAATTCCAAAATACGCTTGACGATGGAAAGCCCCAGACCATGACCTTTTTCCTGATGAGATTCGTCACATTGATAAAACCGTTCAAAGATATGCGCCTGTTTATTCGCAGGAATGCCGATGCCTTCATCCTTGATATGCACGCAGATGAAACCGGGCGCAGACTCACCCGTAATCTGAATCGTGCTGCCCTTTGCCGAATACTTGACGGCATTGTCGATAATGTTCAGCCATACCTGCTTGGTCATATCCGGGTCGCTTTCAATCGATAGCGCAGGCAAATCCAGCGAAAACGAAATATCCTTTGTTTCCCAGCGCTCCGCCAACAGGATAACACACTGCCGTATCTGTTCATCCACAGCAATATTTTCATGGCGCATGACAATGGCCTGTGCATCGAGCCGCGATAGGCGCAAAAGATTTTCCGCCAGCCGCGAAAGCCTTAGTGCCTCCTCATGGACAAGCCCCGTATACTCCCGCCGCTCCTCCTCGCTTAACCCGCCTTCGAGCAGGATTTCCGAAAAGCCTACAATGGAAGAAAGCGGCGTCTTGAATTCATGGGATACGCTGCCGGTAAAGCCTTTTTGCATATGGTCAATGCTTTGCAATTCCTTGGCCATGCGGTTGAAATTCTCAATCAGTAAAAGCCCTTCTTCTGTGCTCACCAAATTTTCCGGCTGAGGCACACGCACAGCAAAATCCCCCTTGGCAATGCGTCCCGTAGCCTCGACCACCGACTGCGCCGGGCGGATGTAATACCCGGCCTCCCAGGCAAGCAACAACGCCCCGGAAACAATCGTGAGCAAACTGCAGGTAATCAGCGCCACCGGCAGTTCCAATTGCAGCCCGGTCAGGCTGTTCAACAAATAGACCAACAAACTGGACACGCCACAGCACAAGGCCAATGTGAGCAAGGTGGTCAGGCTGTGGTAGAGCCGCAGGGGCAAAATAAACTGTTTCTTCATGACGTTTCATCCTTAAATACCGCCTTATACCCCAAGCCCCGCACCGTTTCAATGGCAAAGTCGGGATTGTCGGCAAAGCGGTGACGCAGTTTTTTGATATGCGCATCCACATTGCGGCTGTCCGTATCCTTGTCCACGCCCCAAATCTCGTCCAACAGCTCCTGCCGGGTAAAAATCTTGCCCGGCTGATTGAGCAGCTTGAACAGCAGATAAAACTCCTTGGGTGGCAGAGTATCGGATTGCTCACCAACCTGTACCGTCAGCGAGGCATAGTCGAGCACTGTGCCGCGAATTGTCAGCCGCTTTTCACTCATCAGCTGCGCCCGGCGCAATAACGCGCCCACGCGCAGCATGAGTTCCCGAAGCTGAATCGGCTTAACCATATAATCGTCCGTTCCCGCGCGGAAGCCCCGCTCCATATCCTCCATCTGCCCCTTGGCGGTGATAATTAAAATGGGCAAATCCATCTTCGCCCCGCGCAGGGCAGAGGTGAGTTCCAGCCCATCCATCCGGGGCATCATCACGTCGCTGATGACGAGGTCAATATGCTCCCGTTCCATAACATCTAATGCCTCCTGCCCGTCAAAGGCCGGAAAGACATTATACTGCTCCTGCTTTAACTTCGCACAAATCATGCGGTTGAGGTTTTTGTCGTCCTCCGCTACCAATATCGAAAACATAAGCCGCCCCCTTCACATAGAAAACCATTCTTCGATATAAATTTTATCCGTCCTATGTGACTTCAATATGACCTTACAAATTCATTTCGCCCTATCGTGATAAAATCCTGTTTACCTTGTGCAATAAAAAATCCACGAAAAAATTTCTGCTGCAAACGTTACAATTCAAGTTTTGCCAATATGCTTCAATGCGAAAATAATTTTAGTCCGGCTATTCCCAACACAATCAGCCCGACACAAAACCACTGTCCGCTGCTGGCAGATTCGTGCAGAACACAAACACCAAAAACAAAGCTCCCCATAATACCTATTCCCGTCCAAACTGCGTAAGCCACCCCCAAAGGCAGATTGCGCATAGCCATACCCAAAAAAACATAACTGAACACCATTCCCACGAGCGTTACCACCGAAGGCAGCCCCAAAGAAAAACCTCGTGATAATTTGAGTGCAACAGCCCATGTTATTTCAAAAAAACCGGCAATCAGCAGATATACCCATTGCATCAAAAGCCCTCCCAAAAACTAACCATATAAAACCGCCTTTTCAATCCGCTCCGCCTATGTTATAGTAATGCCAATAGCATAAACGGCTGTGTAGGAGCCGTGCTGTTTCAGCAGCAAAAAATCGACGTGGAAAGCCGACAAAGGTTTTCCGCCCTTTTTAGGGAGCGTCGATTTTTTTGTTGGTCAAAAGTAATATGGAGGCGAGTTGTATATGAATTTGTTGCGTAAATGTTTAGTTACTGTCTGCCTAAGTGCTGTCTCTTGGGGCAGCTGTGATGCGGCGGTGCCTGCTCCTGACGTAGAAGCTGTTGCCGAAGTGTATGGTGACGGCATAGCACTATCCGCAGTCATTTTAGACTACGGCCAGCCGATAGCAGCATCTTCCGTTGAGGTTGCAGATTTCCGCGTTCCCGGCAGGAACATCCTACAGGCATACGTTGCCGACCATGCCGCCAAAGGAAAGCAAAAACTATCCGCAGGAAAATATGTGGTGTTGGAATTGGAACAGCTGCCCATGACCGATCAGGGAATGGAATCGGCCCATGATGAACAAGACCGCGCCGCCAGAAAAAAGGCCGGTAAAAGCGGGCCGGAACTGGGAAGTCATGGTAATCCACAGCCGTTGAAAAAAATAACGGCGGAAGTGCAACAGCAAGGCATGCTGAAAGGCACAGACGGTACGCTTTATCCGCCCACCGGCATACTAAAATCATCATCCACCAGAGAACTGTTGGTGGAAAATTTCCGGCAGGGAATATTTACAGACCCAAAGCAAAATAATGCCCAGCTCATGTATAATCTTTACATCCCCGAAAACTATGACCCGCAAAGGCAATATCCACTGGTACTGTTCATGCATGATGCCGGCACAGTTTCCCCGGAAAACATGGCAACGCTCTATCAGGGCAAAGGTGCCGTAGCCTGGACAACACCTGAATGGCAGGCCAAGCATCCCTGTTTCGACCTCGCGCCGCAATACGATACGGTCATTGTAAATGACAATTATCAATACGGGCCGGAGCTTGACCGTACCATCCATCTGGTCAACGACCTGTTGGATAAATACAGCATAGACAAAAAGCGCATCTATAATACAGGTCAATCCATGGGCGGCATGACGTCCATCGCCATGGATGTAAAATATCCCGATTTCTTTGCCGCCTCTTATTTGGTCGCCTGCAAATGGGACGAAAATGTTACCGCCCCCTTGGGCGCGCAAAATATTTGGGCCGTAGCCGCCGCTGGCGATCCCGGTGCCTCCCCCAGCATGACCAAAATTCTTAACGGACTGGAACATAACGGTGCCAAGGTATTACGGCAGACACTTGACCTGACTGCCCCGCAGACAACACTGAACAAACAAGCCGCCAGCATGATTACCCCTGACTGCCACATCTACTATACACTTTATAACGGAGGCAGCCATCGTTCCACATGGCAGCACGCTTATGACCTGCAACCGGTCATGGAATGGATTTTTGCCCAGCACAAATAAAAAAATACGCGCCAGTACCTCATGGTATTAGCGCGTATTTTTTGATATAAACAACGTCCAGGCTAATTGCTCAATATTTACAAAACTTTTTTATAAACATACTGCGCGATGACAAACTGCAACGCCACAAGACCTGCCAGCAGACCAAAAGCAGCATAAAGACTGGTAGCATGAGCCAGCGCGCCAATAGCCGCAGGCCCCATCAGAATGCCTAAGTACCCCAGCGTACTCACTGCCGGAACCGCCAAACCGATAGGCATATCGTTCTGTTTGCCCAGCAGGGAAAAGAACACCGGCACAACATTGGCGCTGCCCACGCCAATGGCGAAAAAGCCCGTATAGAGCAGCCATGCCATCGGCGCAAAAATCACGGCCATAAAACCGCCAAAGGCCAGAATACTGCCGCCCAAGATAACTTGTTTCTGTCCAAGCTTCTGTACCAGCCTGTCACCTACCAGACGCATAACAAGCATAGCCGCCGAAAAGACCGTAAAGCCGGTACCGGCCATTGACAGGTCAAAGCCCCGTACCGTGGTCAAAAACACGCCGCTCCAGTCCATAATTGCTCCTTCTACCAGAAAAGCAATGCAGGCGATAATTCCCACAAAGATTACAATCCCCCTGGGCACAGCCAGCATTCTGCCACCGGCCTCACCGCCAAAGGGCAGCAGAAAACGCGCAAAGAATAGCGTCGTCACCACCATAATACCTGCGGCAATCAAGGTCGAAAGCACAGGTGTCAGCCCTATGCCCCCGACCCAGACACCAAAAAGACCAGCACCTGCAAAACCGCCCACGCTCCAAAGGCCGTGCATGCCGGACATCAGACGCCTGCCGGACGCTTTTTCCACAATGACTGCCTGAACATTGACCACCACATCAATACAGCCCATAATCGCCCCAAACATCAGCAGCACCGGCACAGCCAGCAGGATTTCACTTACCTGACTGAGCAGGAACAACAAGACGGCATAAGCAAGACAGGCAAAGGTCAACACCTTCCGACAGCCCAAACGCACTGCCGCCGCCCCGGATAAGGGCATGGTAAACAGGGAACCAATGCCGATACACAGCAAAAGCAGCCCCAAAACATCCTCACCGACAGCCAGCCTTTGCCGCAATAACGGCACCAACGGTGCCCATGAGGCCGCACCAAAGCCCCCTACAAAAAATACGGCACGCGTGGCATGCTGCGTCCACTTGTCTGCCGGATTAAAGTCATCCGCTTGTAATGTATGTTCCATTCCGAAAATCCTTTCATTATGCAAAAGTAATTCTTTTATTATAGAAGTTACCGGAACAAAACGCAAGTGACGCAGAACGAAGCATAGCTTATCCACACATATAAATTGCGGTTTATCGGGCAGTTTGTGCTGAAGGTATCCAGTTCATGCGTTGTTCGGGGTGAACGGGGAGTAATTTTTCTGTTTTCCGCTAAACGACCCCCTCGGAAAGGCGCGCTGTCCAGTTACCTGCGCCGGGCAGGCCAACGGCGCTGCTTTCAGCGTATTTTCTTAGCATTTTCTTATCGGGGCCGGCCTTCACTACGTTCAGGCAGTCGCTCCCTACAGAAAAATC
>DJYL01000044.1:0-3246 GCA_002448495.1 Pseudoselenomonas ruminantium
GGTGCGCTCTGTATCTGTGCGCTCTATGTGCTCCTGCGCGCTACGGCCATTGTGATGCCCGTGGTGGGGCTGGATTTCATCAGCTCTATGTATGTGGGCTTTGGCCTGCTGACCATTGCATTGGCTGTGCCGTTCGTGGTGGTGCAGCGTGATGTCAAGCGTATGCTTGCCTATTCTTCGATGGAAAACTTCGGCCTGCTGGCCGCAGGTTTCGGACTCTTTATGCCGCTGGCCGCAGAGGCATCCCTTTTGCATATGTTCAACCATGCCTTGGTTAAATACATGCTGTTCTATACGGCCGGTACCATTATGGAAACCTATGCGACAAAAAATATGATGCGCATTCACGGCATGATGCAGCAGGCGCCCAAAACGGCGATGTTCTGGCTGCTCGGTATCGTAGGCATTCTGGGTATGCCACCGATGGGCGTATTTTTCAGTAAGTTCTACATCATTGCCAGCTTCTTCCAGGCACATCATCCCTATTTGGGGATTTTGGCGCTCGTGCTGCTGGCCGGTATGCTGATTGGTATTCTCTACCATGCCATGCGTATGCTGGGCGGTAAGCCGACCCGCAAGGCGGCTGGCGAGCTGATGGGCCGTTTGGACAGCTGCGTACTGCTCTTGATGTTGGCTGTCAGCGGTGTGGTAAGTGCCTTTGCTTATGAGCTTCCCTATGTGGGAACGCTTTTGACTGAGACGGCAAAAGTGGTCATGGGAGGTGTACAGTAATGGCGGATTGGTCATTGAAAGTCGTAAAACCGGAGAACTTCCGCGGCACGGCTAATATCCTGTCCAACGGCGGCAAAAATCCGTTGACCGCTATGTTTGGCCGGGATGAAACGGAAAATCCGGAAGTAAAAGGCTATGCGATTTACGCTGTTTTTGAAAATCTGAGCGAGCATAAAATGGAGGCTGTTAAGGCTGTCTTCGGTGAAGGGGAGTCCCTGTGCTATGAATCCCTGACCAGTGTGATTCCTGCTGCCGTTTGGTATGAGCGCGAGATTCAGGATATGTTTGGCATTGTGCCGCAGGGCCATCCTGACCCGCGCCCGCTTGTCCTGCACGACACCTTCCCGGCGGGCTTTTATCCTCTGCGCAAGACGGTGGCTAAAGATGCTGATGTGCATGGCAGCCGCCGTATGGATATGAGTGTGGCCAAGGGCGAGGGCGTTTATGAAGTGCCGGTTGGTCCGATTCATGCGGGCATTATCGAGCCGGGTCACTTCCGTTTCAGTCAGGCCGGTGAATCCATGCTGCAGCTGGACGCCCGTCTGTTCTATACCCATCGTGGTTTGGAAAAAATCATGGAAGGCAAGACGCCGGAAGAAGCCCTGCCCATTGTCGAGCGTATCTGCGGTGCCTGCTCTATTGCCAACACCTGGAGTTTCTGTCAGGCGGTGGAAAAAATTGCTGGCGTAAGTGTTCCGCGGCGGGCGGAAATCATCCGCACCCTGCTGATGGAAATTGAACGCATTACCAACCATGTGGGCGACCTGGGCAATATTCCTGCCGGCGTAGGCTTTAATCCCGCTATCAGCCTTGGTGGTCGCACGAAGGAAATGCTTATGCGCCTGCAGGAACGCCTTGCGGGTAACCGCTTCCTGCGCGGTGTAATCGTTCCCGGCGGTGTACGCCAGGATATTGACAGCGCCTTGCTCAACGATATCGCCGATATTATGGATAAAACCAAAGCCAATGTCAGCGATTTAAGCGAAATGTTTGCCCAACAGGCTAACTTCCAGAACCGCGTGCGCACTACGGGCGTTGTGCGCAAAAATACCGCTGTGGATTTGGCCATGGTCGGCGTGGGTGCAAGAGCTTCGGGCTTTGCCCATGACAGCCGCAAGGATTTTGCCTACGGCCTTTATCCGGAACTCGACTTTAAGCTCGTGACGGAAAAGACCGGCGACGTGGCCGCAAGACTGGCTCTGCGCATTGCGGAACTAAAAGAATCTTTTGCTCTTGTGCAGCAGCTTTGCAATCTGCTGAAGGCAGACAAGTCAAATGACCCGTCAAATCTGACCGTTCAAATTGATTGGTCAACTGTAAGTGGTGAGGATTGGGGCCTTAGTGAATCTGCGCGGGGCAGCAACTTCCAGTTTGTGGCTCTGCAGGATGGCAGAATTGACCGCATCTTCGTCCGCAGCGCCTCCTATCCGAACTGGCCGGCTGTGACCATTGCCGTGCAGGGGGATATCATTCCGGACTTCCCGCTGATTAATAAGAGTTTTGAACTGTGTTATGCGTGCATTGACCGCTAATTTTGAGGAGAGCTTATGTTTAAGGTAATAGAACGCTTATTGGGCGATAAAATCGCCACCGAAAATATTTCCCTCACCGGCAGTGCCCGCTTTCGGGGAAAAATCACGGGCGATTGCCCGGAAAATCTGCGCACGGCTTGTGCCAAGGCCTGCCCGGTGGGAGCCTTTAAGGTTACAAGTGACGGACAGGGCTATGCCATCGATTATAAAAAATGCCTGTTCTGCGGTAAATGCGTTGAAAAGGCCATGGGCAGCCTGCAGCACAGCCGTGATGAGGCTCTGCCGGTGATTACCGAAGATGCTGCTGAGATTACGGCAGAGGTCATCAAGCAGAAATTAGGCCGCAGCCTGCATGTGCGTCATTTGGATGCCGGTTCCTGCAATGCCTGCGACTTCGAGATGGGCGCGATGTCCAATCCCATCTATGATTTGCACCGCTACGGTGTCCATGTGGATGCTTCCCCGCGCCATGCTGACCTACTGATGGTCACGGGCGTGGTGACGAGAAACCTGGAGCAGGCACTCAAAATGTCCTATGAGGCCATGCCCGAGCCAAGGCTCGTCATGGCCTGTGGTGCCTGTGCAGCCGGCGGCGAAACCTACGGCGCTAGCTACGCCATTGTAGGGGCTGCCGATAAGGTGGTGCCGGTGGATATCTACATCCCCGGCTGCCCGCCAAGACCCAGCGCGATGATTGCCGGGTTGCTGGCAGCGGCAGATATGCTTGCCGAGCGAATGTAAAACAAAATAATTCAGGCAATAAAAGAAGCCTGTGTATCAATGCGAATAGCATTGATACACAGGCTTTTTTATAACATTATTCTGCGTCAAAGAGCGGCAGAGCTTCAAGGAAGATGATGTCTGTGCGCTGGGCGGCATCGCCTTCAGCCAGCACACAGGCTTCGCCGATTACCTTGCCGCCGGCTTTTTCTGTGAGTTCAGTCAGGGCTTTCATGGAGCCGCCGGTGCTGATTACATCGTC
>DJYL01000044.1:3381-6007 GCA_002448495.1 Pseudoselenomonas ruminantium
GCGTTTTCCATGTAAGCCTTGACGGATTTGCGGGCTACCACATAGCGTTCCATACCCAGCTCGCGGGCAAGGTCAGCAGCCAAAGGGATACCTTTGGTTTCAGCGGTGAGAATTACGTCCGTGTCTGCGGGAATCTTTTTAGCCAGTTCCTTAGCGCAGGCCAGCGTAAGGTCCGGGTCGCCGAGCATGATGAAGCCGGCGATGGCCAGTTTGTCCGTGACATTCAGAATGGGCAGGGAGCGTTTGCAGCCTGCTACCGTCAATTCATAAAATCTATTTGCCATAATTCGTTAATCTCCTCGTCTGAGAAATTTCGCATATTGCAGAACTATTATACGCTCTTTGGGAGAGAAGTGCAAATGTTATTGTAAGAAAATCGGAAAATTGGTAGAATAGGGATAAATGTTTACATAGCAATATAAGGAGGCTTTTTCTTGCGAATTTTATTATCCAATGATGATGGCATTAAGGCAGCGGGAATTGAGGCGTTGGTGCGGGCGTTGCATAAGGAGCATGAGGTTATTGTTTCGGCTCCGATGAAGCAGCAGAGCGGCATGAGCAATGCGTTGACCATTGGTACGCCCATTGAGGTTGCCCGGGATAAGGCACTGGAAGAAAAGTATGGGATTGAGGCTTGGGCTGTTGGCGGTACGCCTGCCGATAGTGCCAAATTATATATTGAAGCGTTTATGACAGCGGAGCGACCAGTAGATTTGGTGATTTCCGGCATCAATCATGGAGCAAATCTGGCTACGGATATTATTTATTCCGGCACGGTGGGGGCGGCAATGGAAGGTTATTTCCATGACATTCCGGCCTTTGCCTTGTCACTGGATGTGGACAGCAATCTGACTTATGATGAAGCTGCCGGGATATTTGCTCAGGATTTTCTTAAATTGATGCCTGAAGATGGCAAGACGTTTCTTTATAACGTGAACTTTCCTTTGTTTTTTAAAGATGATGTACCCCAGTATGTGTATGGCCGTCAAGGTAAACGGGATTATCTTAACGCTTTTACGAAGGAAGAAAAAGAGGGGAAAGTTTATTACACCATGGGCGGGGAGGTGTACGATTCGGATAAAGGGAGTGCCACAGATATCTATGCTACTGAGCAGGGATATATTTCCATTACACCTTTGGTAGCGGATATGACGGATTATATGGAACTGGACAAACGCTTGGAAAAATAAGATGACGTAAGCTATACTTTCGTGGTACAATAAAAGTTGAGATTTTTGTAATATAGGGAGGTCGTTTTTATGAAATCAATGATTCGCGATATTCGGCTGGCTCCTTCAGGCCATGATAAAATTGAGTGGGTAAAGAATTTTATGCCCGTTATGCGTGCTGTTGATGAGGAGTTTTCCAAGACGAAACCTTTTGCGGGCAAGAAGATGGTCATTACCCTGCATTTGGAAGCAAAAACCGCCTATATGGCAGAAGTCTTTATGCATGCCGGGGCTGAGGTAGCTATTACAGGCAGCAATCCGCTGTCCACACAGGATGATGTGGCAGCTGCATTGGTGGAAGACGGTGTAAATGTTTTCGCTTGGCATGATTGCACGGAAGAAGAATATTTTAACTTCATTGATGAAGCGCTTAAAATTGAACCGGATTTCATCATTGATGATGGTGGCGATTTGGTGCATGCCCTGCATACAACGCATCGGGATTTGCTGCCGAAAATAATCGGTGGTTCAGAGGAAACCACTACGGGGGTACATCGTCTGCGTGGTCTGGCGCAGGAAGGAAAATTGGAATTTCCGATGATTGCCGCAAATGATGCCTATATGAAGTTCCTGTTTGACAACCGCTATGGTACGGGGCAGTCTACCTGGGACGGCATTATGCGTACCACGAATCTGGTTATCGCAGGCAAGACCGTGGTTATTGCCGGTTACGGCTGGTGCGGTAAGGGCGGTGCTATGCGTGCCCGTGGTCTGGGCGCTAATGTAGTGATTACGGAGGTTGACCCGATTAAGGCTGTAGAAGCGGTGTTTGATGGGTTCCGCGTAATGCCCATGGATGAAGCGGCCAAAATCGGTAATATCTTCCTGACGCTCACCGGGGATAAGGATGTTATTGTGAAGCGGCATTTTGCGTCTATGAAGGATGGTGCGGTGCTGGCTAATTCCGGTCATTTTGACTGCGAGATTAATATTCCCGATCTTGAGAGTCTGTCTAAGTCTCGCCGTCGGGTGCGCAATAATATTGAAGAATTTCTGCAGGAAGATGGGCGTAAGATTTATCTGTTGGCAGAAGGCCGTCTGGTAAATCTTGCCGCTGGTGATGGACATCCGGCAGAAATCATGGATTTGTCCTTTGGCGTACAGTTCTTCTCCATGCTGCATTTACTGGAACATGGCAGGGAACTTAAGAAGGAAGTTCATCTGATGCCCAATGAAGTAAATGTAAAACTGGCTGAATTAAAGCTAAAATCTTTGGGGCTGGCGATTGATAAGCTTACGGATGAACAGCGGGCTTATTTGAATATGGATTGATTTTAGGAGGCATTTATTTTGAAACTGTTAATTAAAGACGTTTATGTGGTGCTGCCGGATGGTACGACACCGTTAACCAATATTATGGTGGAGGGAAATCAGATTGCAGGCATCGGCGAGGTGCC
>DJYL01000044.1:6116-7526 GCA_002448495.1 Pseudoselenomonas ruminantium
TTTGTCAATGCCCACACGCATACGGCCATGACACTTACCCGCAGCTATGCAGATGATATGGCGCTTATGGAATGGCTTAACGACAAGGTCTGGCCGATTGAAGCTAAGCTCAATGAAGAAGATATTTACTGGGGAGCAATGCTGGCTATGGTTGAGATGGTGCGTTCCGGCACCACGACTTTTGCCGATATGTATGGGCCTTATATGAACCGGGTCGCTGAAGCTACGATGGATGCCGGTCTTCGCGGCGTGCTTTCCCGCGGAATTATTGGTGTTGCTCCTGACGGTGAAAGGAAACTGGAAGAAAATATCGAACTCTATAAGGACTACAATGGGGCAAATAACGGTCTGATTACTGTGATGTTTGGTCCTCATGCGCCCTATACCTGTCCACCGGAGTTTTTGAAGAAAGTGGCTGCTGCTGCCCAGAAACTTGGTGCAGGTATACATATGCACATGCACGAAACGAAGACGGAAGTGGAGGATTCCCTGAAACAGTATGGCAGACGGCCTTTTGCCTGGGTGGCTGAAACAGGGATTTTTGATGGTGATTTGAATTTGGCGGCGCATTGTGTGCATCTGGATGATGAAGACATTGCCATTCTGAAAAAATACAAGATAAGTGTGGCACATAACCCCGGCAGCAATATGAAGCTGGCCAGTGGTGTGGCACCTGTTCCTCGGCTGCTCAAGGAAGGCGTGGTAACGGCTCTGGGAACAGATGGTGCTTCCTCCAATAACAATCTGGACATGCTGGAGGAAGTAAATCTGGCGGCCATGCTGCACAAGGTAAACGAGTATGACCCGTTGGCCGTACCGGCTTTTGAAGCGTTGAAAATGGGCACGGAATATGGTGCCAAAGCAGTAGGCATAGAAAAAGCAGGTCGTCTGGAGAAGGGCTGCAAGGCAGATATTACGCTCTGGGATATGAACAGTCCGGCCTGGTTCCCGCGGAATAATCTGGTATCCCTGTTGGTATATGCAGCTAATTCCAGTTCTGTGGATACGGTGATTTGTGACGGCAAGGTTATTATGGAAAATAATGAGCTGAAAACCCTGGATGAAGAACGTATCTGCTATGAGGCACAGCGCTGTGCAGAGCGTTTGACCAAGTGATGGGGTTGAGGTGATACTTTGAAAAGCAAGACAACGGAGCGCAAAGCTGCTCCGCGGCGTCGGAAAAGTGCTGTTGGCAAGCGTAAGACCGCAGGCAGAAATGCGGGAAATCCTGAACGCAAATATGAGCTCTTTGGACTTTTGCTTGTGGCAGTAAGCCTTATTTCCCTATGCGGCCTTGGTGGTTTTAATGTGGGTTTTGTCGGCGTATACTTTGCCAAATTTCTGCATTATCTGTTTGGCATAGGTGCGGTTGTCATTCCTTTGGTGATTGGGCTTATTGGCTATCAATAC
>DJYL01000053.1:0-8878 GCA_002448495.1 Pseudoselenomonas ruminantium
GCCATGCCTTCCAAAAAGCCGCCAAAGCCAAAGGCAATCAGGAGAATCAGCACCCGATAGTCACTGCTGACAGAAGTCAGCATGGCCTTGATAATCTCCATGCCGCCGGTATGGACGGACAGATGATAGGTGTAAATCGTAGCCGTGATAATCAACAGTATTGGCCAGCAGGCCAAAGCCGTTCCTTCTAAAAACGCGCTGGCCATATAATCAGCGGGCATACCGAAATACATCACACTGGCAAAAAGCGACAGCAGCAGTGCCACAGGACAGGCTTTCCAAGCCGCCATTTTCAAACCGGAGAGGGCTACAATCAGCCAGAGAATAGGGAGAATGGCAAAAAACAACAGCGTCATAAATCCCACCTCTTTGTTTATTTAATCCAACTACAATGGTTATGTCTATGAAAATTCGTCACTCTACTGATATTTTCCTGTTTATTATCGCTCTTTCATCAATAAAAGTTCTGGATGACGCAGAAGCCAGCCTGTAATCTCACAATAGGCATCACGCTCATCAGCAAATCTTGCTTCATCATGTTTTATTGGCAGCATTTTCTCTGTCACCGCCAATGATTGTGACAGACCATTCCGATAATCGCCCAAAATTTCCTGCGTCATCCAGCAGGTTGGCGTTACTACATGGTCTATTTTCTCCGTTAAGCTGGGGAAAAGTGTGCAATATTCATGCCCTTCTGGTGCGATAAGCTCAATAAGCGTAGGCAGGATGTTCATATGCCCGCCAATGATATTATTGGCCAGTGAATCTGCGGAAAGTTCCGGATGGTGGATAGCAAAAGTAGTAAGCAGCTGCTCCCGTAACGAAGGCTCCCGGCGTTCCACCAACCCATACTGATAAGGAATTAGTCCGGCTGAATGATCTCCCGTAATTACAAACAAACTATCTGGAAAGGCTTTTTGCATCCGTTCCACAAAGTTCAACAGACATTGATCCGCATACCACGCTGCCGCCAGACGCCGCATCTTTTTTTTATCTTTTTTTAGCGCCTTGGGAATCCCCGGCATAAGTTTATCGGCATTAAATCCATATTCCTCAAAGGGCATAAGCCAAGGGCCATGATTGGATGTGGTATATAAGAAATGCAAGATTGGCTTTGCGTCATTATCTGCTTCGATGAGAGATGCTGCCCTATCCAGAAATATGTGGTCATAAACGCCCAGCCATGTTGCAGGGGCATCCTTACCACAAAAATCAGGTCCCGCATGACAGGCATCAAAACCTGTAGCAGGAACAAAATGCTGCATACTGCCATGATTCAGACCTCCACCATACCAGAACTCGGTACGATAGCCTAAACGACGCATTTCTAATGGCAACGAACAGGGAACTGTCTTATTCCAAAATAATTCTCGTTCATTTAATTCCAAATCGGCATCATAAACCCCCGTAAGCAAACTAACCAAAGACGGACGGCTATTCATGCCCGCAGACAAAAAATTATCAATAGCCACCGTATGGGGATTTTTGCGAAATTCTTTACTTGCATCCATTAGATGCAAATCTGCATATATAGAATCCAACCCCGCCTGCGCATGGCTTTCCCCCATTAAATAGAATATATGTTGTGGCTGTTTAATTTTTGCCCCTTTAGCCTTGCGGCGAAAAAAGTGCAAAGGATTGTCCGTTGCAGCTAAGGGCTTTTTAAGAACAGGCACCATGATCCCCGCTGAGGTTTTATCATCATGTTTCAGCATTTCATTGGTGCTTTTCTTCACAGCCAGTTCGAAGGCAATTAAATCATCAATAACAGCCTTGGCAAAAAAAACATCATTTTTCACAATGTCTGGTACTTCATCAAATTCCGGCTTATTGCGGTGATTCAATGTGCCACCATAACGAAACCAGTAAAAAGCCACACCTGCTAATATAAAGACCAGCGTATTCAGCAGGTATTGCTGCCAGGGAATCATCAGTTCCGGATAGGCTGCTGTTGGCAGTGCTAAAAGCCAGTTCGTCAACTGACTGCATAGCCACAAATAAGGCACATACCCCACTAAAATAAGCAAGCCATGATTCTGCCGGAAAAAAATATCTAACAGATTTTTCTTATCTGCATGTCCACCTAATTTAATCGTTTCATTATAGGTATCATGAAAATGATAGTAGAATACCATTTTCCCCATAAAAGCCGTGTACACAACCGCTAAATAGATAAGAAAGCCTGTACTGCGCACATCATCTCCCCGCAGATAATAGGTATCTATAAACACACTTGGTATAGACACCAACACCATGGAAAACAGCAAAACATAAGCATTAAAATCCATTCCCCACCAAAAGCCATAACGAAAACACGTCAGCCATTTGCGCATATGCCCCAAGGGACTCTTTTCCGGGGCATACGTCAGGATAAAAGCTAAACGAAACAGTGCGCAAATAAAAGCCGCCATAAACATTAACTTAAAATCCTGTTGCAGTCCCATAAAAAAATGTGAAAACATACTACCTCACGTCGATTTTCATAATCTTACATACACAATCCAACAAATTGCCACCTGTAAATCTTCCCCCCTGCACACCCGCTTTACGAGCGCATTCCATATCACGTTCACTATCACCCACGAGATATGATTTTGACCGGTCAATATGAAACCTTTCACAAGCCTCATCCACCATGCCCGTATCCGGCTTACGGCAATTACATTTTTTCGTATAAGCAGGAATTTTCCCCTGCGGATGATGCGGGCAGTAAAAGAGCGCATCTAAGTGCGCTCCGATTTTGGCCAGCTCCTTGTTCATCCAGTCATAGACTGCTTTTATATCCGCTTCGGGATAGTAGCCTCTGGCCACACCGCTTTGGTTGGTGACGAGAATCGCCAGATAGCCTTGGTCGTTGACGTATTTAATGGCTTCCTTGGCCCCTTCTATCCAGATGAAATCTTCCGGGCGGTGCAGGTAGGCAATGTCTACATTGAGTGTGCCGTCACGGTCAAAGAAAACAGCTTTATTTTTATTCGTTGTAGTCAAAATAACCACCTTTGTTGAGGAAGTCCACATACTCTTTGACGGCATCTTTCATTTCGTAGAAGCCTTCGTTGTAGCCCGCCGCCAGAAGATTTGTGGTATCGGCTTCGGTGAAGTTCTGATATTTGCCCTTGAGGACTTCGGGGAATTCGCGGTAGGCGATTTCGCCTTTGCCCACGGCTGCGATTACGGCTTCAGCTACTTCGTTGTAGGTATGGGCATGACCAGTACCGCAGTTGTAAATGCCGCTTTTGCCCTTATTCTCCCAGAACCACAGGTTCACATTGACGACATCCTTGACATAGACGAAATCGCGGCGCTGTTCACCATCTTTGACCGGCTGACCGTTAATCTCACCCCAGCCCTGGAACAGACGGGCCTTGCCTGTCTCGTTTACCTGATTGTAAAGCTGGTAGAAGATGGATGCCATCTTGCCCTTGTGATGTTCCTGCGGGCCGTAGACATTGAAGTATTTAAGGCCGACAATCTGGCTGTGCGCTTCAGGCATTACCTGACGCACATATCTATCGAAAGCCAACTTGGAGAACGCATAGGGATTCAGTGCGTCCTCACACTCGTCCCCTTCACGGAAACCGTTTTTGCCGCTGCCGTAAGTAGATGCAGAGGAAGCATAAAGGAAGGGAATGCGGTGCTGCAGGCAGAAATGCAGTACAGACTTGGAATATTCATAGTTTACCCGCATCATGAAGTTAACATCGTATTCCATGGTGTCCGAGCAGGCACCTTCGTGGAATACGGCATCAATATCCGTGCCGTCAAAATCATCGTTTTCAATGCTTTGCAGGAAATCGTCCTTATGCTGATAGTCGATGAACTTCAAGCCCCGCAGGTTCTTGTAATTCTGGCCGTCTTTCAAATCATCCACGACCAGAATGTCCGTGCGGCCACGGCGGTTGAGTTCCTTGACAAGATTGCTGCCGATAAAGCCGGCACCACCAGTTACGATAATCATGAATAGTCCTCCCTTTATTATTTCAATACTTCTAGCAGTTCTTCTTTGCTTACCGCGTAGGTGCCCAGTTTTGCCACGACTACGCTGGCGGCCATATTGGACATATAGGCACTTGCTTCCGGTTTTAAGCCGCCCGCAAGGCCCAAAGCAAACACGCCGATTACCGTATCGCCGGCACCGGACACATCAAAGACTTCCTGCGCTTTGGTGGGAATATGATAGGCGCTGTCCTTCATGACCAGCGACATGCCAAATTCCGAGCGGGTAGCCAATACCTGTTTGATGCCGAACTTGCCCATCACATAATGAGCCGCTTTTTCAATGGCTTCATCCTGATTTTTGATTTTTTCCGGCAGAACGGCGCTGAGTTCCTTGAAGTTCGGCGTGATGTAATCTGCACCACGGTATTTTCCCCATGCCGTGCCTTTGGGGTCAACCATTACCGGAATACCATGGGCATTAGCCGCTTTAATAATCTGCTGGCAGGTTTCCTCGGTGCAGGCACCTTTGCCATAGTCGGAAATAATCACGGCATCCACATTTTCATTTAGGCGGTTGGTCACAAAGTTATGCAGACGCTCCGCATAAGGCCCGGTCATTTCCTCGGCTTCTTCAAAGTCCAGACGCAGCATCTGCTGATGACCGCCGATCACCCGCAGCTTCGTGGTGGTTGGCCGGTCTGTGGTAATCAGCCCGCGAAAATCAATGCCGCGAGCCGTCAGCTTATCGGTAAGGCTCTGGCAGTGATAATCCTCACCGACATAACCGGCAAGTCCGGACTTACAACCAAGCCTTGCCAGGTTATGGGCAACATTGGCGGCTCCGCCCAGAGTTTCTTTTTGGCTGGTCACATGCGTAACCGGCACAGGCGCTTCCGGAGAAATACGGGTAACTTCCCCATAATAATACTTGTCCAGCATGACGTCGCCTACCACCAGCACATGGCATTTCGCTGCCGGGCCGGCAATAAAATCATACATTATCTGTTTATCCATCTATCAAAATTCTCCTTTGGACAGGTCAATGACGCGGCACTGATAATCGCCCTTATGCGGCGGCAGTTTATCGGCAGACCGGCCTTGGAATTTTGCCAGTAATTCTTCGGAAAAATACATAACCGCTGCCACGGGAATATTTTTCATGCAGGAAAGATTTTCTGCACCCGCCCGCGGACATTGATGAATGCCGCAGGGATGGCATCTTTCCGGTGACTTTAACAGCACGGAACGGCCATCGTACGGGTAAAACCCCGGCACAGGCGAAGCGCCGAACATGGTAATCACGGGCAGATTCATGGCCACGCCGATATGCATAGGGCCGGAATCCGTGGTGAGGAACAGTACGCATTTGCGCAAGAGTCCTGCAAGGAGTGCCAGACTAACCTTGCCCGTAAATATATGCAGGTCTTTGCTGTCCTTATGCTGCATTTGCGCGATACATTTTTCAACAATCGCCAAATCCATTGGGCCGCCGAAGAATGCAATCTTATAGCCTTTTTCCAGCAGCTTATCCGCACATTGCGCAAAATAGCCATCCGGCCAGCGCTTTGTCTCCCAGCTGGCACCGATATTAAAAGCAATCACCTGATCTTCCGCAGTAAAATGTTCCTGCCAAAGTCTATCTGCTGTTTGCTGATTTTCCGCACTTAAAGCCATTTCCAGCCCGCCATCCTCCGGCTCAATACCCAAGGTCTGACGCAGTACATTCAGATGGGCATGCACCTGATGTTCCCAGCCCGGCACATAATGATGCGGCGGGAGCATCCCGCCCGGCCCCCAGCCGATATGATGGGCGATAGAAGGATTCTGCATGGTCTTATCAAAAAACAACGAAAATAACGGCTTACTGTAGCCCACGATGTATTTTGCACCGCTAAAGGCCGCCACCGCCGATGCCCGTTCATTACGGTGCAGGTTGATGACCAAATCATATTTCTGCCGCCGCACCTTGCGGATAAATTGCCAAAGTTTAGCAAGGCCTTTGTCTGCACCTTTTTTGTCCATAAAAAGGCAAGTATCTACATGAGGATTTTCCTCCACCAACTCCCGCCAGCGAGTATCGGCCAAGAGGGTCAGGCGAGCCTGCGGATAGGCTTTGCGCAAAGCGCCCAAAACTGGCGTAGTAAGCATCAAATCGCCGATTTGCATAAGGTTTATGACCAATATATTTTGATACACGTCAGCCAAGCTCCTCAATCTTTTCTAAAACCTGTTCCACTGTGATATTTTGCAGGCAGTCGAAATTCTTCGGACAGGCCCGTTTCCAGCAGTATCGGCAGGGACGGTCAACTTCTATCGCATTTTCCAGCTGTCCATAAGGGCCGTTGCGGTTGGCATCGGTGGGGCCCATGAGCATAATGGTTTTCGTGCCCATGCCCGCAGACAGATGCACGGGGCCGGTATCGCCGCCTACAGTCAGGCGGGCATTTTGCAGGATATAGGTAAGCTGCTTAAAATTCGTTCTGCCCACCAAATTCAAGGGCGGCACCTCACTATAGGAACAGATTTCCGCCGCCCGCTGTTCATCGACTACACCGCCGCCCACCAGCACAGGAATAAGTTTCCGGTCATAGAGCTTATCGGCAAGCCTTGCAAAATTCTCCGCCGGCCAGCGTTTATTGGGCCAGTTGGCACCAATCGCCAGCACCACATAAGGATTAGCCATATTGGCTCCTGCCTGGGCAAAAATTTTTTGAGCAAGGTCAGCTTCTCTTTCCGGCACCTCCAAGGTAAAGCGCACTTCCTTTACCGGACAGCCCAAAGCCCTTGCCACATCCAGATAACGCTCGACAATATGCCCGTTAGCATTAGGGCCGATTACGGGCTTAGAGATTTTATCGCTGAGTTCCCGCATATTGCACATGCCCAGCTTCACCGGAGCCTGACCTAATCTGGCAATGGCTGCCGACTTGAATAACCCCTGTAAATCCAGCACGGCATCATAACGGCGCTGACGTATTTTGCGTTTCATGGGGCCGTATTCTCGTAAAAAGCCCCCCAAGGACTTAAATTTCTTTTTCTCAAAGAGAATAACCTCGTCAATATAGGGACTCATATTAACCAAATCAAAGGCCGGTGGTTCCACCACCCAGGTGATATGACAGTCGGGATATGCCTCTTTTAGAGCATAGGCCACAGGCAGGGCATGAATTACGTCACCTATGGCGCTTAATTTGACAATTAAAAAGTTCTTCATTTTCTTAACTCTTTATCTTCTTAATTATATTGGTTGTCGAACGGCCTTCTACCATATCAATAAAAGCCACCCTGCCGCCATAGCTTTGCACGATTTTGGCTTCCGGCAGAGTGTCCAATGTATAATCGCCGCCTTTAACATAAACGTCGGGTTTTACTTCGGCGATAACCGCTTCCGCTGTCTGCTCACCAAACAGCACCACATAGTCTACTGCCCGCAGGGCACCAACGACCTTGGCCCTGTCCAGTTCGCTGTTAATGGGGCGTTCCGGCCCTTTCAGGCGGCGTACGGATTCATCCGTATTCAGTCCTAAAACCAGTACATCCCCCTGTGCCTTGGCTGCCTCCAAATAGGTCACATGCCCTGCATGCAGGATATCAAAGCAGCCATTGGTGAAAACCACTTTTTGTCCTCCCTGACGGAGGATTTCACAAAATTTCGCTATATCTTTACGTGCAACTAACATCTTTTACTCCTTTAATGCAGGACACGGCGCAGTTCTTCTGCGGATACCGTTGCGGTTCCCAGCTTGCGTACGGCGATACCACTGGCAATATTGCTGAGTTCTGCCGCCCTCGCCGGCTCTACACCTGCAGCCAAAGCCAAAATCACCGTGGATACGCAGGTATCACCGGCGCCGGACACATCAAAGACCTCACTCTTGTCGGACACGGGAATATCATGAATGGCTCCGTCCTTTTCCAACAGTACCATACCTTTTTCACCACGGGTAACCAATACCCCGTCAGCATTTAATTCTTCCAAAAGTTCCTGTCCGGCTGTGAAAATGCTTTCATCATCGGTAAGTTCACGGCCAACCGCCGCCGCCAGTTCCGCATCATTCTGCTTCACATAGCCAATATCCTTGAAGCGGTGTATATCATAACGGCTGTCCACCATGCTCGGAATATCATGCTCACGGCAATAGGAGATAATCTGCTGCTGCAGTTTTTCCGTAATCGTGCCGGAACCATAATCACTTAAAACCACGCCGTCAATTTTGGGCAGCAGCCCCTTGATATACTGGCTGATCTGGCTTTCATGCGCCTTCTGCATGGGCTTGTCGCTTTCCTTGTCGATGCGGACAATCTGCTGGCTCACGGTAGCCCGTCCGCCCGCAATAACGCGGGTCTTGGAGATGGTCGGACGCTTTTCATCACAGAACAGCCCCTCAGTATGAGCACCATTCTTCTCCAAGGCTTCTTTCAGCCCCTTGGCGGCACTATCCAGCCCCAAAAGCCCTACGGCAAAGACATTGCCTCCTAAGGTCGCCACGTTGTTGACCACATTGGCAGCACCACCGGCCACTACTTTTTCGCCGGCCTGTTGCAGCACTAACACGGGTGCTTCGCGGGAGATACGCGAGATGCGGCCATCTAAATAAATATCAGCAACCATATCCCCGATAACGAGGATATTTTTGCCTTGAATTTCGTCAATTATACTTGCTAATTCCTGTTTCATACCTTACCATCCTTGCGGAAATTACCACGGAGTGAACTGCCAGCGTATATTCCACGCATTATCCTTTGATTTATAACGGACAATCATCTGCGAGCAGTGCAGATCGTGATACCAGTAATAGTCGATATTTTTCCAGATTTTGTGATCCAAATCATACTTCGTGCCCACAGCAAGACGATTCAGCTCATCGATGCGATAGCTGAAACCAGCTTCCAATTTCTTGGAGTAATCATCGGTATTGTATTTGAACAGGCTGTTATC
>DJYL01000053.1:8951-15056 GCA_002448495.1 Pseudoselenomonas ruminantium
CTGTAATGATAGCCCGCATAGGCTGCCCAACGGTCATTGAAATCCTTGGTCAACACAGCATCGCCGGAAACACCGGATACTTTGGAATCATTGTAGGACTCCTTGATAACGCTGTAACCGGTTTTCAGATACAAGGTATAACGATGGAACTTTATGGGGTCATACCCCAATGACACGCCATATTCGCCATGATTACTGTGTATGCCATTGCCATACCAGCGTCCA
The DNA here is from genome assembly GCA_002448495.1 of Pseudoselenomonas ruminantium. GTDB lineage: Bacteria > Bacillota > Negativicutes > Selenomonadales > Selenomonadaceae > Selenomonas_A > Selenomonas_A ruminantium_I. Next base: position 9,177 of record DJYL01000053.1, read on the forward strand.
TATTCCGCATTAAGTCCATAGGTAAAATGACTTCTGCCAATATGAGCATTGTAATTCCAAAACGCAGACGGCTCTTTCTTAATCCATTCATTATTCCCATCTTCGTACTGGCCATAGCGAATCCCTGTAGACATCCCCTTGTTTTGCCAAGTTACATCATAATTGCTGCGCCAGCCTCTGCTCGTAGACACGTAAAAATTGGTGTTGAAATTCACATTTTTACGCATGGGGAAACTCAAATCCCATTCCACATAGGCGCCATCATCCTCGTTATAGCCAACCCGCGGAAGGTAATTTGTCTTATCGGCATTGCTTCCTACACCAGTTTCATAATGTTCACGCTTAAAAATCACCTTGCCCCGGATATGGAACTTTACCTTTTCCATCACAATTTTATTATTCGGGTAATAGATTATCTTCTCGGCGCTTGTATGATAATCCGGCTTTTGTGCACCGCATTTGGATTCTGTACCGTTATAAACCACAATCCGATCGGGATAAAATTCAAAGCGCTTGCCCGTGATATAGTGTGCACCGGCTTTCCCTTTGGCATTTTCCAGCGAGCCGGTTCTGGCTCCGTAGTTATAATGTGCCTTGTAACCATCCAGCGTTACCCGCACCTGTCCCGGCGTCATCTGTAAAATATGCGCCTTATCGGGAATATTTACATCCTGTGTCTTGGTATTGCCCGTAATCTCTTCACCTTGGAAACGATGCGCATCCATTTGCAGGATATCCACCTTGCCCTTGGCAATAAAGCTGCCATCCCGTTCATCATAGGTCAGCTCCTCCCCTTCAAAGGCCACAGGAGCAGCTTTTTTCGGGTCTATGGGATAACGCAGGTTCTTTTCCATGGCTTTGGCATCGGCCAGCAGCTTTTCCTGCTCAGCAGTCAGCCGATTAGCCCTTGCCTGCCGATGTTCATTTTCGATATAATCCAACGCGTCAATGCCTGTATCGGAGTCAGCATGATATACGGCCTGTACCGGGCTGCTCCACAGCGGCAGCATCAGCGTCATGGTTATGACGCCCGCCAGCTTTTGTCTATTCATCAATTAATCTCCTATCATCGGGATTTATACACAAACCAACATTATATATTATAACGCCATTGTTCTGGTTTTACCATAGGTAAAACCTCCTATCAGCGTTTCAACGAGATAATTTATCCCGTCATAACAACTTTGTGCCAGTTTTGCTACAGGCAAAAAAACAGAAGCCCCCGCCTAAGACGGGCGCTTCTGTTTATGGAAATGTTATTGGGATTATCTATCGCTTATTTGCCGGCAATCCCCGGAGTAGTCATTTCTTTCGGCTGCAAAATCTTTTCCATTTGCTCCTTGGAAATAAGACCTTTTTCGAGAATTACTTCCCGTACCGGACGGCCGGTGTTGTAGGCTTCCTTGGCAATCATCGCAGAATTCTCATAACCGATATGGGGAAGCATAGCCGTTACGATACCTACGCTCTTGTCGAGCCATTCCTGACACTGTTCCTTGTTCGGCTGCAGGTCAAGCAGGAGCTTATCCACAAAGGTATCAACTGCATTGGTCATGTATTTCATGGAGTTGAACAGGTTGAAGCTGATTACCGGCTCCATAACGTTCAGTTCAAACTGGCCATTTTCTACGCCCAGAGATACGGCAATATCATTAGCCACTACCTGATAGCAAGCCTGGTCAAGAACTTCAGCGATAACGGGGTTAACTTTGCCCGGCATGATGGAGGAACCCGGCTGACGCATCGGCAGCTTGAGTTCGTTGAGGCCGCAGCGGGGGCCGGAAGCCATCAGACGGAAGTCATTGGCCATCTTGATGAGTACCAGAGCCGTGGTCTTCATGGCACTGGAAACATCGGAGAAACCATCGGTGTTGTTCGTCGCATCGATGATGTTGTCAGCGGTAACATATTTCTCGCCCGTAACTTCGGACAGGGTTTCCGCAACCTTCGTGATGTAAGCAGGTTCAGCATTAAGGCCCGTACCGACAGCCGTACCACCCATATTTACCACATGGATGCCATCGATAGCATGATTGATGCGGTCAATGCCACGGCGTACTGCCGAAGCATAGGAGTGCATTTCCTGTCCCAGTGTAATGGGTACAGCATCCTGCAGATGGGTGCGGCCCATCTTGAGGATATCCTTGAACTCTTCGCCCTTCTTGTCCAGTTCATCAGCCAGTCTAGTAAGCGAAGCCGTCAGTTTCTTGCCCTTGTGGGACAGGCAGACCTTGATACTGGTCGGGAAGGTATCGTTCGTGGACTGTGCCATGTTCGCATGGTTGTTCGGGCTGATGATATCATAGCTGCCTTTCGGTTTGCCGATGATTTCCAGTGCCCGGTTGCAGAGAACTTCGTTGACGTTCATGTTTACGGAAGTACCTGCGCCGCCCTGAATGGGGTCAACGGGGAACTGATCCAGGAGTTTGCCAGCAATGATTTCATCAGCAGCCTGAATGAGCGGCTCGCCGACTTCTTTCGGCATACGGCCCGTGGACATATTGGCCATTACCGTAGCCTTCTTGACCTTGGCATAAGCCTGAACGAAGTCCGGGTCAATCTTCTGTCCCGTAATCTTGAAATTCGAAATTGCACGGGTCGTCTGTACACCGTAGTATACTTCATCAGGAATTTCCAGTTCACCAAGGAAATCATGCTCTTTTCTCATTTTGCTCCACGTTCCTTTCTTTCTAACAAGATAACCCAGTCTAACATTTCATTTACCCGTTTCGAACTATAAGTAACATTTATGTTTCTATAGTTCCTCGACTTGCCTATATTGTATCATGTATACAAAATACATGCAAGTACATTTTTAGATTTTGTCCATTAATTTAATACATAGCCCCAGACTATGGTAATTCTTGTGCCCAAGGACGGGCACCGCGGCCGTAAATCCCTGGATGGGATTTCAGGCCGCAGTTTCTTTTGGTACTTTTCTTTGCACCAAAGAAAAGTACACGCCCCCCTTAAAGCATACCGATTACTTTCATCACCGGCAGGCCAACGCCCATCCAGACAATTACATGCAGTACCGTGATGATGAAACCAATCTTCCACCATTCCCCCTGTCCCATAAAGCCGGCACCGAAGAAAATCGGGGTAACGCCGCAGCCGTAATGGGTAAGGAAGGATGCGCTGTTGCAGAGCGCGCCAAAGAGAATCAGTACGCCGAGAACCGGAGCACCGGCAGCGACGAGAATCGTAGCGAAAGCGGCAAAGAGTGCCATGATATGAGCGGAGTTGCTGGCCAGCAGGTAATGAGCAAAGGTGTAAATAATGCTGAGAACAACCAGCATGGTAATCCACTCCATGCCCGCAAACTGAGCAGCCATCACGTCAGCGAACCACTTCATCAGACCAAACTTGGAAAGGAAAGCCGCCATATTAACCAGCACGCCCATCCATACGAGTACATCCCATGCAGCATGCTGATTTGCAACATCAGACCAGTTGAGAATCCCCGTTAAGAGCATTGCGGAAAGTCCCAGCAAAGCGACAAATGCGGAGTCAATACCATGATAGGAACCCGTTGCCCACATAATCAGAGCAATTACAAAGATGAAGCTCAGGATGATTTCCTTCGAGCTCATAGGGCCCATTTCGGAAAGTTCACGGCGGGCCAGTTCCTGCGTTTCCGGCGTATTCTTGAGTTCCGGATTGATGAGCTTATAGAGGATATACGGCGTAGCCACGGTCAAAATAAGACCGGGAATAATGCAGGCCAGGAACCAGTCGCCCCAACCAATGGAGGTGCCAAAAATCTGCTGTGCCAATGTGTTGCAGAGCACGTTGTTGGAAGCACCCGTCAGGAAGATACAAGCAGAGGTGATAACTGCAGCATAGGCACTGAACATCAGGAACGCGCCAGTACGCATATTGGTCTTCTTTTCTACATCAGAACCAACAGCCGCCGTGATACTGCGGACAATCGGGAAAATGATGCCGCCGCCGCGAGCCGTATTGGACGGCGTGAAGGGCGCAATAACGAAGTCAGCGGCGCTCATGACATAAGCGACCCGCAAAGTGCTGCTGCCGAACTTGGAAAGCAGCATGTAGGAAATGCGTTTGCCCAAACCGGTTTTGATAAAACCTTCGGCAAACATAAATGCGGATACGATTAACCAAATCGTAGTGTTGGAAAAACCTGCCAGCGCTTCACCGGTTTTCATTACCCCTAAGATTGGCAAAAGCGTCATGGCGATAAGAGCAATGGCACCGATGGGCATAGGCTGCAGGATGAAACCCGCAATGGTGGCAATAAAGATTGCCAAAAGCCCCCAGGCCTGGGCGCCGACACCTGCCGGTGCGGGAATAAACCAGATAATTGCGCCGATGGCCACACACATCAGACCGCGCATCAACGGGCTTAATCCCTGATTTTTCGAGTCAGACATTTTTTCTACCTCCTTATAGCGACACGACCATAAGTCTCTTAAACGATACTATAATTGCTGTTTGACTTATGGTATGATTGATGGTAATAATATAAATGCATGACTATAAAAAACTATACAATCCGATAAGCAACGATTATTATTTTATAAACATTTTTTCTTTTTCAAAGGAGTTTTCTCTATGCATAGCACCAGAACCACCCGTCAGGACTGGCTGGTCTTACTCTTTATGATGATATTGGTGCCACTGGCCGGCGAACCCAAAATGCACCCGTTCAGCGGGGATTTTGCCAGTTTCCGCGTCAGTTTCGGCTCACCGGTATTTTTGCTGTTCCTCATCTGGCTCAGCAATTTTCCCCGGCTCTTTACCGGAGCGGTTGCAGGGACGGCAGTCATGCTGTTCCGTACAGGGCTGGATGTATTTTACGGCGATGATATCCTGCTTGCCTTCATTGAACATATTCCCAATTTCTTCTATTATTTTGTTTATTCCCTGTTCTTTGCCCTGCCGCAGCTATCCCGCAAATCCATCTACGAACAAGCTCTGGGGATTGCCTTCTGGGCCATCATCGCTGAGGTGTTCGCCAGTGTCGGCGAACTGGCGGCGATGAATGCCATTGCTTACCAGCAGTCGGAAACCTTTACCTTAGGTATGCTGGGGCGATTGGTTCTGATTGCCATTTTGCGCTGTTTCTTTATCCTTTCCTTCTTCTTCCTGTTTCAGCTCTACAACACCGAAATGCGGCTGACCCGCAAGACCAAGGAGAAAGACCGGCTCACCATGCTGATTGCGGGGCTGTATGAAGAAGTATTTGAGCTAAAATGCTCCCTGCAAAATTCAGAAGATGTCACCCATGACTGCTACAATGTATACACACGATTGAAGGACAGCGCCCAAAAACCAGAAGACGAGGATTTGGCCAATGAAGTCCTGCGCATTGCCGGCCAGTGCCACGATATCAAGAAAAACCAGCAGCGCATATATGCGGGGCTTCAGGAACTGACCCAAAACCGCCGCGTAGATGATTACCTGCCGCCGGACAAAATCGTCAAGCTCATGATTCACACGCAAAAAAAGTATGCCCGCTCTCTGGGCAAAGAAATCTTTTTTAATGCAAAAGTCCCCGCAGGTCTGCCCCTGCTTCACTCGTTTATGCTGCTCTCCATTCTCAACAATCTCGTAGCCAACGCTGTGGAGGCTATTCCCAGCCGAGGAACCATCTCACTGACCATTGTGGGCGGTACCGGCGACGGCCGCTTGAAAATCACATTGGAAAACACCGGCAGCTTTATCCCGCCACGGCGCTTAAAACAGGTCTTTTCGCCGGGGTACACGACAAAATTCGACAGCACCGGCAAGGCTTCCAGCGGCGTCGGGCTTACCTATGTCAAACACCAGACGGAAACGCTCGGCGGCACCATCGAGCTGACTTCTGACGGAAAAGATAAAGTAACCTGTTATTTGGACCTTCCCTGCCAAAAG
>DJYL01000053.1:15252-16001 GCA_002448495.1 Pseudoselenomonas ruminantium
ACGGAACTGACCAATGAACTTCTTGCCGAGCGCCGGACGGATATTCTCATTATTGATATGTTGATGCCCGGTATTGACGGCATTCAGGCGGTAAACCGCATCAAAAAGAATTTTGCAGGCAAAATCATCATGCTCTCCCAAGTGGAAAGCAAGGATTTAGTGGGCAAAGCCTACGAACACGGCATTGACTACTATATTATGAAACCCTTAAACCGCAACGAAATCGTCAGTGTAATAAAAAACGTCAGCGAACACCTGCGGCTGGAATCCTTTGCCCACAATCTGCAAAACTCGCTGCGCAGTTTAAACACGCCGCCTGCCACACCACACACGCCGCAGAAAAACATCCAAACCTGCACAGAAAGCCAGTTGAAAGAGCTGGGCATCCTCACAGCACCCGGCGCACAGGATTTATTAAATATTATGACCTACATCGAAGAAAACGGAGGACACATTCCTGCACTCAAAGGATTGTTTACTGCCGTTGCCCAGCAAAACGGTGCCGCTGACCCGACACGCGAGGCAAAAGCCATGGAGCAGCGTTTGCGCCGTACTATATTCCAAGGACATGTGAACGTAGCCAGCATGGGCGTACTGGACTACACCAATCCAAAATTCGAAGATTATGCACCGCTGTACTTTGACTACAACGATATCCGAAGCACCATGCGCATACTGGAAAATGAACAAAAACCATCTACTTCTCAGGTTCATATTAATATGAAAAAATTTATCCATGCACTCTACGA
>DJYL01000071.1 GCA_002448495.1 Pseudoselenomonas ruminantium
CGTGGAACGACTGTCCGAACGCAGAAAGGACGACAGTTCCTGGACATTGAGCCGAACATGCGCGCCGCCGGTCTTGCCCGGCGCAGGTAACTAAAAAACCCATACATTTACTTGTGGGTCATTTAGTGCAACGGCGAAAAGTATTACCACCTTCGCCCCAACTGAGCTGTGACAATCATCATAAAGCTCGCAATAACATCGTCAAACTGCAATTTCCAAGCCCATGTCTCCCCAAGGCTGATGTATGAGGTTCTGCGGGAAAGTTTAGATGGAAATATTTTTGGGCAAATTTAACCTACACCTATTGACATACTGGGTGTAATAATGTAACATAAAGTCATCGCCCAAGAGTGGCGATGGTATAAAGTGTAAATAGGGTTGAACTGACCAAAGAAACTGGAGGTTCTGCAGATTGCCTGTAAGGGTGATTTGTGGAGCCTCTTTTTGTCGTAGAAACTGGGGGGAGCGTTATGAGCATGTGGAACATATGGGGAGCTGTTGGCAGGGCAGGAGGTGTGGCTGATGGAACTGGTCAGCAAATTAGCAAGTGTTAAGGCAAAAGAAAAACTTGCAGATGGGGCTTGGCAGGAATCGCTGGTCAAGTGGTCGCTGATTTTTATGGGTGCCGCTTTTCTGTTCATTATGATGGTTCTGCCGCTGGTGTTGATTGGCGTGGAGGCAATGGCTAAGGGCTGGGCGGCTTATGTGCGGGCGGTCAGCGAACCTTTTGCGCAGAAGGCGTTATGGCTGACAGCGGAAGCGACGATATTGGCGGTGCTGTCCAATACCGTGTTCGGGCTGGCGGCGGCGTGGCTGCTTACGAAGTTTGACTTCAAGGGCAAGAGTCTTTTGGGGGCCATCATTGACTTGCCCTTTGCGGTATCGCCGGTAGTGGCGGGCTTGTTCTTTATCATGTTGTTTGGCCGGTTAAGCCCGTTTTACGATACCTTGCAGGCCTATCAGGTGGCAGTGGTGTTTGCGGTGCCGGGGATGGTGATGGCAACCATCTTTGTGACTCTGCCCTTTATCGCCCGCAGCATTGTGCCGGTGATGGAAGCACAGGGGCGGCAGGAGGAAGAAGCGGCGGCGCTTATGGGGGCAAGCGGCTGGCGGATTTTTTTGCAGATTACGTTGCCCAATATCAAATGGGGCCTGCTCTACGGCATTATTCTCTGCAGTGCTCGTGCGATGGGTGAGTTCGGGGCCGTTTCGGTGGTGTCCGGTCATATCCGGGGCAAGACCAACACGCTGCCCTTGCATATTGAGATTCTCTACAATGAATATAATTTTACGGCGGCTTTTGCCGTGGCCTCGATTCTGGTGATTTTGGCCGTGGTGGTGCTTATCCTGCGCAATCTGGTGGAATGGAATCTGACAAGAGCGGAAAGGACTGGTGAACATGAGTTATGAAGTAGAACTGAAACATATCGAAAAATATTTTGGCAGCTTTAAGGCGGCAGATGATGCAAGTTTTGGCGTGGAAAAAGGACAGCTCGCGGGACTTCTGGGGCCTTCCGGCAGTGGCAAGACCACGCTCCTGCGGATGCTGGCGGGGTTAGAACAGCCGGATAAGGGCGATATCTGGATTGCCGGACGGCGGGTCAATGATGTTCCGGCACGGGAGCGGGGGATTGGCTTTGTGTTCCAGAATTATGCGCTGTTCCGGCATATGACGGTGCGGGATAATCTCGCCTTTGGCCTGCGGGTACAGAATGTGGACGACCATACCATTAAGGTGCGCACGGATGAACTGTTGGAGCTTACGGGGCTTACGGCGGTGGCCAAGCGTTATCCGCAGCAGCTTTCCGGCGGTCAGCGTCAGCGGGTGGCCTTTGCCCGGGCTCTGGCACCGAATCCTAAAGTTTTGCTTTTGGACGAGCCGTTTGCCGCCATTGATGCCAAGGTACGCAAGGAACTCAGAAGCTGGCTGCGGGAGGCGATTCATAATCTGGGTATTACGAGCCTGTTTGTGACCCATGACCAGGATGAAGCCGTGGAGGTGGCGGATAAAATCATTATCGTCAACAAGGGGCGCATTGAGCAGGCGGGCAGTCCTGTGGAAATCTATCAGTCGCCGCAGACGCCGTTTGTGGCGGATTTTATCGGTGAATCCGTGAAGGTGGAGGATTATACGCAGTTCAAAGGCTTTGGGGATGAGAAGGTACAGGCCGGGACACCGCAGGGGACTCACGCCCGTATGGGAATTATTCGTCCGGAGTTTATCGAGCTGGCCAAGGACGAGCGGGAGATTTCCCTGCCGCTGGGGGCCGAGCAGGGCGTGGTGAAGGCCACCTATTTCCGGGGCAGCAGTATGGCGGTGGATATTGAGGTTCGCGGCCAGATTTTGCGGGCGGCCCGCAGTCTGGAAAAGGAACCTTTGCAGGTCGGGGATAAGGCACTGGCCTTTATCCATCGCATTTACAGTCTGGATGCAGGACAGACGCGGATTATCGAAAACCGCGCCAAACGGCAGGAGTCCGTAGTGATTTGATAAGGCAGATGAGGATAATGAATATACGAGAAGAACAAACGGATATTTTGCTGATTGGCGGCGGGGCGGCAGGCTGTTATGCGGCGCTTACATTGGGGGAAAAGCACCCGGAGTTAAAGGTCCTGCTGGTGGACAAGGCCAATATCAAGCGCAGCGGGTGTCTCGCGGCAGGGGTCAATGCGCTGAACGCCTATATCACGCCGGGGCATACGCCGCAGGATTATGTGGATTATGCCAAAGAAGATGCGGCGGGCATTGTGCGGGAGGACTTATTGCTGACCATGAGCGAAGGGCTCAATGAAGTAACCGAGAAACTCGAAAAATTGGGGCTGGTGCTCCAGAAAAATCCCGATGGCTCTTATGCTGCGCGGGGCTGGCGCAATATCAGGATAAATGGGGAAAATATCAAGCCGCTGCTGGCTCGCGCCGTACTTGACCAGTCAAATGTCAAAGTCAGAAATCATGTCAATATCGTGGATTATCTCGTGGTTGACGGCAAGGTTTGCGGGGCATGGGGCCTTGACTTAAAGCAGGA
>DJYL01000064.1 GCA_002448495.1 Pseudoselenomonas ruminantium
CGAAGGAAAAATATTACCAGCCCCGCGGGCGCCTTGTTACCACTATGTAAAAAAATAAGCCTTAATTCTTCATCCACCCAAAACTCTCAAAAATCGGCTGATACCGTATCCGCTCGATAAAATCCTTATTGGTTTCCTCCGTATGGAAAATCGGCACCCGCTCCAAAGCATAAATATTGCTGGCCTTGTCCACATTGCCATACTTGATGGTAAACGCGGCCTTATAGCCTGCCTCCTTCACCATCTGAGCGATATGCAAATTGTACGTTCCCGTAGGATAAGCGATATAATTTACCTCATGCCCCAATTCAGTCTCAGCCTTTTTCTTGGAATCCACCAGTTCCGCACGCAGTTCATCATCCGTCAAATCCGTCATCGAACGATGATTAACCGTATGAGACTCAATCGTGATGCCATTCTTATCCATCTCTCTGGCCTCGTCCCAGGAAAGATACCCTTTCTTATGCTTGTCCAAAAATCCCGTAACCACAAAGATGGTTGCCTTGAACCCATATTTTTTCAGGATAGGATAAGCATTGGTATAATTATCCTCATAGCCGTCATCAAAGGTAATAAGCACCGGATTTTCCGGCAGCTGCCCGCTTCCCGCCAAAGCCTCATAAAGTTCATCGGGGCTGATGCTATGATAACCGTTATCCCGCAGATACTTCATCTGGCTGTCAAAATCCTCTGGACGCACCGACAGGGAAATAAACGTATGGTCAATCTTATGATAATTGAGCACCAAAACCTTGGTTCCATTCTCACTATCCGCCACCATCGTTGCCTGCAAGGGCTTAGGCTGCTGTCCCAAAAACGCCGCCCCTGCCGCCATCAGTACAAAAACCAACATTATAATATAACGCCAGCTAAATTTCCGCTGCAAAACCATACTCCGCCTCCACATTCATAGTCACCTGTCATTCTACCGCATTTTCCTGCAAAAAACCACAAAAAAATAACGACAATAGCCAAGCACACTATGGCAAAGGAAAAATATGACCAGCCCCGCAGGCGCCTTCGAACAAAGAGGTATATCTCCGTAACATTTGTTTCTTGTAACCCACGCACAACTATGTTATAATTCCTGTGTCAGTTAATTTGTTTTATCGCGTTTTACGCATAGGAGGATTTTATAATGGCTATTACTAAGGACATGAGCATCATCGAAGTTGTACAGAAGTACCCGGATACCGTTGACGTATTCGTTAACGCCGGCATGGGCTGCCTGGGCTGCGCTGCCGCTCATTTTGAAAACATCGAGCAGGGCGCTCTGGCTCATGGCATTGACATTGATGCCCTCATCAGCAACCTGAACGACGCTGTAGGTGCTGAAGCATAATCCTGCCATAAACAAGGCCTGAGTTTCCACTTCCCGGATGCTCAGGCCTTTCCTATACCCGCAGACAATGAAATTTTCACACCGCAACAGAAAGGATGTATGCCCAATGCGAAAAAAGACCATTCTGCTGTTTCTCCTGCTAATCTGCATGACTACAGCAGCCTTTGCCGAAGAACCTGCGATTGTCGATAAGCCGCTTCCCTGGTCTGCCCAACGGGAACAGCTTACCCGTGAGTACGCCCGAACCCATTACGGCATGGATATCGTGTCCATCGTCCCGCAGGCAGTTGTTGTCCACTGGACAGCTTCACAAACATGGGAGTCTGCCTACAAGCATTTTTATGCCGATACCAGCGGTGACGGCACCGTAAATGTCTCCTCCCACTTCCTTGTTGACCGTGACGGAACCATCTACCGCCTGACGCCGGAAACAGCCCTGAACCGCCATGCCATCGGCTACAACTGGTGCGCCATCGGCATTGAAAACGTTGGCGGTGTCAATGGTGCCGAAGATTTAACTGCCGCCCAGCTGGAAGCCAACATCCAGCTTATCCGCAGCCTGCAGGAAAAACATCCCACCATCCGCTATGTTTTCGGCCATTACCAGCAGGATGCCGCCCGCGCCAGCGGCTTGTACCATGAAAATGTGGCCGGCTACTACTCCATAAAAATCGACCCGGGCAAAAGCTTTATGGCTGCCCTGCAGGCAAACCTGCAAGACCGCGGACTGATATTCTTTGAATAACCTGTCCATCAGCAGTGCTTCTGTTCCGCAGAATCAATATCCGCCAGCAAATCGGCCAGCGTGACGCGCGCAAAATCCGCCAGCATATTATCCTTCACCACGGAAAGCCGTGCCCCCAACACCTGCTGGATATTGCGCCCCACAGGACACTGCGGATTGGGATTTTCCTGTATATGGAATAAATCCACATCCTCCTCCACAGCCTGAAACACTTCACGCAAGGTAATATCCTGCGGCGGCCTCAATAGTTTTGCCCCGCCGACACCGGCAGCCACTTCCACCAGCCCCGCCGCTTTGAGCTGCCCCAGAGTCTTGCGGATAATCACCGGATTGACATTGACACTGGATGCCAAAAAAGTAGACGTCATCTTGAACACACCATCGAACTTGGCAATGCACAGCAAAATCTGCACCGCCACCGGCATGCGAAATGAAAATTGCATACATACCTCCTTAACCCAAACAGGCTCATTGTGATACATGGTATTACAATGAGCCTGTCTTGTCAATTCAGTTTTACTTTTCTACTACGCCGTCCGTATTCGTATATTCTTCCAGCGAATTCTCCTTCACCTGAATGCAGACATAACTAATGCCTTCATTTTCTGCTGCAAAGAACTGACGGCGTGCCGCCGGTGAAATGCGGAGCCAGTCACCGGCTTTAAGCTCAACCGTTTCCCCGTCAATCACGGCCTTGCCTCTGCCTGCCGTAATGGAATAAATTTCCTCATTCTTCTTGTGATAATGCACAAAAGGAACACTTGCCCCTGCCGGCAGATTATTGACACTGACCTCGGCTCCGGTCAACTGCAATTTATCATGCAGTTCCGTTCTTGCCTCATTTGCTACACTGACTTTGTTGAAATTTGCCATTTTGCTCTCCTCCAAATCAACACGTTGTAATCATTTCGCTTACAAGGATAGAATAGCATTTTCCCGTTGTAATGTCAACACTTACATCAAAAAAATTTCCAGCAAATATCAAAGTTCTGCATAGCGCTCCCAGCCAAGCAAAAACGCAAAATTGACAATCACCAGCACCGCCCCGGCATTGTGTACCAGAGCACCGACCACCGGATTGAGCACGCCTGTCATCGCCAGAAGGATAGCCACGAAGTTCAGGCTCATGGCAAAGACCAGGATGTAAAAATATCTTGAGTTTAGTCGCTAGGGGCGGTTTATTTTTTTTCGCTAATTACTTATTTTCGCCAGCAAAAATACCGTGCCGATGATGAGGAATGTTCCCAAAATATCCATAACACCGAAGCTGGCTTGCAGGAATATTATCGAAAATATGATTGCTGCCAGCGGTTCCACCGAGCCAAGGATAGAGGCTTCAGCTGGCTGAATGTACTTTATGCTGCCCAAATAAAACCCAAACGCTGCCACCGTACCAAAGACAATGACATAAGCATAGATTACGCCGGACAGAATGTTCCATTCCCCCGTGAACTGCCACGGCGGACAAAATGGCAGCAGGAAAATACCGCCTGCCAGCCCGTGGAAAAACCGCAATCCTGCAGCAAATACTGTCCGGCCACACCGCTGCCGCCCCACATCGATGCCCCCAGACAAACCATGAGCAGTCCTTTTTTTCGTTCATTCATAAAGTGTACACCTTTCATCCCTAAATACATGATAAAGCCCGCAGCCGCTTGCTTTCTGCGTACATACTAGCGCAGTAACAAGCCGCTGCGGGCCTATGTGTTCAGCACATTATTTATTCATTATCCATCTACCGTCCGGCACTGCTGATTTCCACAGAGTACGCCGCACCAAAGCGGGCATTCATTTCCTCATCTGTCGGCGGCTCCGGCGGAGGCGCGATATTCTGCCACGGCTTTACTGCCGTTACCGGCTTCAGATTATCCAACTGGCTTTGCACGGAAGCCAGCTTGCTTTCCGTTTCCTGCAAAGCTGCCGCATTTTCCTCGTCGCTGCCTGCTTCCAGCTGGGCAATCTGCGACTCATAGCTGCTTTTCTGTGCCTTCAGGCCATTAATCTGATCATCTTTGTAATAGGGCTGCTTTATCGGCATCTGGGCATAAGCCCCTGCCCCTGCGCCATGAATACTCACCATAATGATTACTCCTCTCTATCCGCATCCTTACAGGTTTACATCTTTTGTTTATCCCGATTTCAATATACCGCAAAAAAATCGCATTGTAAATAAAAATCTGTCCCTGTTTCACAAATTTAATCCAAAATTAATCTGTATCCAAAGCATTTTTAACCTTCCCTTTCTACACTGGGGAATAGAAAAAGTCATTCTATTCCCCCAAAAGGAGCGATAATATGCGATTTTTGACCAATAAACGAAGTAAAAGCCTGCTGATTGCCGGACTTTCCCTTGCCTGTCTGGGCAGTTTCGGTACTGCCGTATGGGCAGCCAGCCATCCCCAGCCGCCTGCCATGAATGCTCAGGGGCAGCTTCCTCCCGGCCCGCCCCCTGACGGCAAATTCGGCGGGATGCAGGAAAGCAGCAACGACGCCAGCAGCTTAACCGCCGTCAAAACCGTTGACGGCAGCAGCCTGAACCTTGTCGGACAGAACCTTGCCAGCACCGGCACCAACGAAAATGTCCTGCTTGTCCGCAAGGACGGCAGTCTTACCCTCACCGACAGCAAGCTTTCGAAAACCGGCGACAGTTCCAGTGCCGATGCCAGCAATTTCACCGGCCAGAATGCCATTATTCTGGCCAATAACAGCAATGCTGTACTGGAAAATCTCACGCTGACTTCCGATGCCGATGGTGCCAACGCAATTTTTGCCACCGGTGAAAAGGCGCAGGTAACAGCCAAACACATCAAAATCCATACCAAAAACAATTCCTCCCGCGGCCTTGATGCCACTTACGGCGGTACCATCCATGCCGAAGATGTGGACATTACCACCGAAGGCGCCCACTGCGGGGCACTGGCTACTGACCGCGGCGAAGGCAACGTCATCGTAAACGGTGCCAAAATCCACACCTCCGGCGAAGGCAGCCCCTGCATTTACTCCACAGGCAATATCCAATTGACTAACGGCGAGGGCGTGGCTACGAGCAGTGAAATCGCCGTGGTGGAAGGCAAGAATTCCATCACTTTGCAGAACGCTAACCTGACGGGTCATATCAAGCACGGCGTAATGCTCTACCAGAGCTTTTCCGACGATGCCAACGTGGGCGTAGCCTCCTTTACCGCCAAGGACTCCGTTCTAAACAACAATTCCAGCGGCCCCATGTTCTACATCACCAACACCACCGCCAAGGCAGCGCTTGAACACACGACGCTCAACCAAAGCGGCGATATCCTCGTCAAAATCACCAGTGACCGTTGGGGCAGTGCAGGCAAAAACGGCGGCGACTTCACCTTAAACACCCAAAATCAACAGTTAAATGGTCAAATCCTGGCCAACAACATCAGCAAAGTGACCTTGAATCTGGGGGAAGGCAGTACCTTCAGCGGCACCATCAATAACGACAATCAGGCCGAAACGGCTAACATCAGCCTGACCAAAGGTGCCAGCTGGCAGCTTACCGCTGATGCCTATGTCACCACCATAACCGATGAACAGACGGATTTTAGCAATATCGTCAGCAACAAGCACAATATCTACTACGATAAAGAAAACAATCCCCACCTCAACGGCAGGACCATCAACCTGCCCGGCGGCGGCAAATTAAAGCCCATGCCGTAATTTCATAATAAAAAGTGACCGTATCGCCCGAAACGATGCGGTCACTTTTTTATGGGGCTGATTCAACTTATTTTTTATGCTTGAATGCCTTCATCCCGGCGAAAACTGCACTATCGCCCAGTTCCTCCTCAATGCGCAGGAGCTGGTTGTACTTAGCCACACGTTCCGAACGGGAAGGAGCCCCCGTCTTAATCTGGTCGGTGTTCAGCGCCACAGCCAAATCGGCAATGGTGGTATCTTCCGTCTCGCCGCTGCGATGGGAGACAATTGCCGTATAGCCTGCCTGATGCGCCATCTTGATGGCTTCGAGCGTCTCGGACAGCGTGCCAATCTGATTCAGCTTAATCAGAATGGAGTTGCCGCTGCCACCTTCAATACCTTTTTTCAGACGCTTGGTGTTGGTTACGAACAGGTCATCACCTACGAGCTGTACTTTATCGCCCAGCTCGCGAGTCATCTGCTGCCAGCCTTCCCAGTCTTCCTCGTCCAGACCATCTTCGATGGAGTAGATGGGATATTTTTCCACCAAAGACTTCCAATGGGCAATGAGTTCTGCGGAAGTAAATTCCTTGCCGGATTTGGGCTGTTTGTAATGGCCTTTGCCCTTTTCACTCTTCCATTCGGAGCTGGCGGCATCCATAGCCAACACAAAATCCTTGCCCGGCTCATAACCGGCATTGCGGATTGCCTGCAAAATGTGTTCAATGGTATCTTCATCCGAAGCCAAATCCGGCGCAAAACCGCCTTCATCACCAACAGACGTGGCCTTGCCTTCCTTCTTCAGCAGGGACTGCAGGGCATGGAATACCTCCGTAGACCATCTAAGCCCTTCGCGGAAAGTCGGTGCACCGGCAGGCATAATCATGAATTCCTGCGTATCCACAGAGTTCGTCGCATGCGCGCCGCCGTTCAAAATATTCATCATCGGCACCGGCAGATGGTTGCCGGCAAGACCGCCCAGGAAGCGGTACAGGGGAATATCCTGCGCCGCTGCTGCCGCTTTAGCCGCAGCCAAAGACACGGCCAAGATGGCATTGGCCCCCAGAACGGATTTATCTTCCGTACCATCCAACGCCAGCATTACGCCATCCACAGCATAAATATCGGATGCGTCCATTCCCTCAATTGCCGGCGCAATTTTCTCGTTGATGTTTTCCACGGCCTTGCTTACACCTTTGCCGCCGAACTTACTCTTATCACCATCGCGCAGCTCCAGAGCCTCGAACTCACCTGTAGATGCGCCGCTCGGCGCTGCCGCCCGGCCAATGGAACCATCTGCCAGCGTGACCTCGGCTTCCACTGTAGGATTGCCGCGGGAATCGATGATTTCCCGACCAATAACCCTCATAATCTGCAAATAATCTTTCATATTGTTCCTCCTCTCCAGATCGCGTCGATTAATGCAAGCCACTAATCAACACGTCCTCATCTTCTCTTATTATAACCGCAGTTAAACGATATTGCAAGTTATTATCATTATCATTGTTCAGTTATCAAAAAGAGCAGTCCCTATACCTGACTGCTCATTTCTATTGTCGCTGTTATTTTTCTGCAATATAATGTTCATCATCATCCCAGTCATCCGGCATGCCCTTGCACAAAAGCACAGGACAGCCGGCATTCTGCGTGACGAAACTGGACACACTGCCCTGCAGCAAGACTGCGGAAAGTGCCAAAGCCATGCGTTCCCATGACAATCATGTCGCTTTCTTCTTCCTCGGCCACATTTAAGATAACTTCGCCGGGGTCGCCGACTTCCACCCGTGTATGCGCGCGGATTTCACTGGGAATAACATGCATGAGTTCTGCCAAAAACTGATAGGCGGCGATTTTTAGTTCTGCCGGCACATAGCCGCTCAGACTGACCTGCTCAAAAGCCGCCACGTTTTTGTTATAATCCACCACCATCAGCAAAGTGACCTCCGCATCGGTCACTGCTGCCAGATGGATAGCCTCACTGACCGCCTTAAACGCCTGCCCGGAACCGTCCGTAGGCAGCAGAATGCGTTCACATTTTATGTTCTGTCTGGGACGTTTTTTTATTTCTTCGATAATGGCGGCTGTGTCTAACTGCTGTGCTGTTTCCACAAATATCATCCCCTATTCTGCCAGTTCTTTGGCAAGCTTTGCCATCTGCTTCTGCTGACGTTCTGCATCACTCTGTTTTGCCAAAAAATCCTTGCGGGAGGCATTGAACCGCAGACAGAACAGAATACCTACAATTCCCATGTAAACGAGGAATGCACCAAAGGTCTGAGTAATATCGGCAAAGCCTGCGCCACGGGCAATAATATCCCGTTCAAAGTGAAATTCCCAGGTCAGCGGGAATACATGACTGAATTTCACCACCCAATCCGCAAAGAAGGTAGTCGGACCTGCGCCGCCCCCTAGAATAAACCCGCCGGGAATAAAGAGAATCATGCGGCTCGAAGCAATACCAGGGTTGGCCGCCGTCCACCCAAACATCAGTGACAGCGTTCCCACCGTAAAGATATAGAAAATCTGCACAAAAATAAACGTAAATAGATTGCCCGAAAAGGTCAAATCCCCCCATACGCGCAGAACGGCAAGCCCCAGCACCCAGGAAACCATCAGACAGCAGCCATAGGGAATGAGCCTTGCCAATAAATCCCAGGGCGTGCCCTCAAGCAGAACTTTATCCAACTGATGCGTCAGTCTAAGACGCGGTATCATACCAATGGTGGCAAATGTAAAGAACATCGAACCAAAGAAGAACAAAAAACCTAAGGTTTCCCCGTTGTCCTTTGATTCTTGCGGATTAAACAGGTTACGCGTCGCAAGACCTACGCTACCGTAAATGCTGTCATTGGTACTGCCCACATCACCATTTGCTGCCGCATTATCGAGCCCCACGATTTCATTTAAGGCTTCCTTGATGTTACTGGTATTGGCCGAGTTCGTGTTATCGTAGAACACGCCAATATTGGATGCTACCCCCGTATATCTATCCTTTTCCAGACCTCTGGGGAAATACACCACAGCAAACGCCCTGTCCTGATAAAATAAATCCTTTGGATCCTGTGCCGTATTTAAGACTGCCGTCACTTTCATAAACTCTGACGCATCTATACGATTGGTCAATTCGCGCGTATAAGCCGAGTTATCCAAATCGATAACAACGATTTTAACATCCCTGGCAATGTTGCCAGTGAGCAGCACCGACACAAACAGCGTGATGACCATAGCCACCATGATGCAGACCTTTTCATAGGGCATGCCCTGACCGGAAAACAGGAACTTAATCTCATCTCTTAGTGAATTCACTGTCTTTCACCCCAATAGTCATGCCCGGAATAATGCCATCCTGCGGGTCAACGTAAATACGCACCTGAAATGCCGAAAGGTCAGACTGCCCTTTTTCGCGGGACTGCTTCAAATCCGCAAAGCCCGGAGCCTGCGTCAAAAGACGTACCGTACCCGTGACCTTCTTCTCACCGGCTACCGTGATGCCGGTAATCTCCATGCCCTCGGACAGACCCGCAGCCTGCTTTTCGCTGACATAGATATCATAGTAACTGCGATTGCTTTCCAAAAGCACCACCGGCGTAGACGGAGAAATCATTTCCCCTTCCTTGGCCAGCACTTTAAGGATCTTGCCATCCTCCGGCGCACGCAGGGTCAGGCGTTCCTTGGCTACTTCCAGTTCCTTCAGCTGAACTTCGAGCGCAGCTTTCTGCTGGCGCAGGGCTTCCACATCATTAGCCATGTTGGAAGCTGCCTGCCGTTCCTGCGCGATAGAGTCCGTGGAACTGCCGTTGGTGGCAGCCGTCAGTTTGCTGAGCAATTGTTTTTGCTGTTCCACATTGGCCTTGGCCACGTTGAGATTCATTTCTGCATCATCGAGCTGCGACTGCGCAATGGCCCCCGCCTGCACCAGCGAGGCCTTGCGGTTGTAGTCAATCTGCGCATTTTTCAGCGTGACACTTGCCGACTGCAAGGCGGCCTGCTGCTGATCAATCTGACGGTAGCTCTGACTTTCGTCCGTATCTGCCTTCATGAAGTTAATCCCCTGCGTGCCGCTGGTGGAAGCAATCTGCGCCTCCATCTGGGCAATCTGCGTCTTTAACTTGGCAATGGAAAGGTCAGTATCCGTGGAATCCAGTTCCATAATCACATCGCCCTTCTTGACAAAATCGCCTTCCTTGACGGCTTCCTTAATCAGCCGCCCGCTGACGGAATCAAAGGACATTTTCACCTGCTCGGCAGTGAGGATGCCTTCCTTCTTCTCCGTAGCAAGTACCAGAGCATCATTGCCCTTGTACATCAGTACCAGCCCGCCGATAATCAGCAGGGCGATAAATACCATGCCCGTCCGCATGGCTTTTTGCTTTGTGTTCATGCTTAATTCTCCCCTCAACCTAAGTAGTTAGTTTACTAACTATATCAGTAAAAAAAGTACCTGTCAGGCACTTAATTTTTTCAATAAACCGATGAGTTCCTTCTGCTCCGCCTCGGTCAGTTTTTTCATCAGTTTGGTAACGCGCAGATAATGCGGCGGCAAAATCTCGGCCATAAAATCCGCACCTTGTTTCGTCAGCTGCACCACCTTGCCTCTGCCATCCGTTTCTGCCGGCTTTACCGTCACCAGCCCATCACGCTCCATACGCTGCAGGCTGCTGCTGATGGTCGCTCTGGTCACGCCCACCTTTTCTGCCAGTACCGATGGCTGCAAGCCCGCCTCTCCGTGCTGATGCAGCACAATAAGCGTACAGAACTTTCCTTCCGACAAATGGTAATCCTGCTGCAGCACATCCAGAATGGATTCCTGAATCCGTTCACTGGCATCCTTAATGCTGAGCATGGCTATCACCGCCGCTGGATTAATCTCCGGCACCATTTCCTTGTGCCGTTCCAGCTCGGCAAAGGAAGGTATCATTTCCCGTTTCATAATCGCTCCTTAAAGTAATTAGTTTGCTAACTATTTTTATTATAAGCATTTTCCTGCCTTTGTCAATCGACATAATAATAAAAAAATTTTTCTGAATATATATTATTTTTCCTTATATAATGGTATAATATAATCAGTTATTTGTCTGCAGGGAAGCAATATACCCCTGATACTGAGGAAGGGATGATGAATATGCTGAAAACACAAAACCGCAAGGGCGTACTCCGCAACTGCCCCATCTGTGAAAAACTTTTCACCGATACAGGCATCGGCGTATGTCAAAAATGTTATGATAAAATGCGCGATTACGAAAATCAGATTAACGATTTTGTCAAGGAGCATCCCCACTGTACCGTCAAAGACATCGTACGGCAGACCAAAATTCCGCTCAAATTCGCAACCAATATGATTAACAAGGGGCAGTTCATTGCCGGAGGGAAAATCACCTATCCCTGCAGCCGCTGCGGCAAGGCCATTACCTCCGGACTTTACTGTGGTTCCTGCATGGCTTTGGTACACGAAGCCACCGCCAATGCCAAAAGACTGGAACTTGAACGCAAGGCAAAAGAAGAACAAGAGCGTATCAAAAAGAAATATGCAGAAAAAAAGAGCAGTGGCATGAACATCCTCAAAATCCTGCGTGGAAAATAAAATCTGCGTACAAACCCATAATTTACAATAGGGGCTGTTGCACTAAGCAATTTCACCACGATACCTAGAGAAGAACATTTATCTTCAATACTAGATATTGTGGCAAAATGCTTACGTGCAACAGCCCCTATTATTTTTAACATGGAAGTATTTTGACCGTTAACTATGACAAATCAGCCAAACGCTGGTCAGCATCTTCACAGCCTACTGCCTTTGCTTTTTCATACCACTCCTCCGCTTTTACCATATGATTAGTTACTAATTTATGGTGTACAAATCCGTGTCGCTCAATAGATGGACACGTCATACACCGTCACGATAAAGGCATCTTCTTCGCGGTGCATTCTGAGAACAATGCCTACACCCTCAGTTCCAGTATACAGGTGCGCATCTTCTTTACACGCTAAAACTTCTGGATAATCCGCCATCCATTCAAGAACTTCACTCAAGCTCAAGCAGGAACGGATTTTCTCCAGCAGGTTGTTTTTAAGGACAAACTCCAGACATTCAGCGTCAAAATTCATTTGGATGTTCATAAAAATATACCCCTTTCCACAAAAACACTTTGGCTGGCATATAGGCAGACTTCTCCCCCTGCCTATATGTCCTTCCTAATGCCGTTATTCATGTGAAAAGAGGCTCTATCTTTATACGAATTATACAACCTTTATCTTCGTTTGTCCAGACAATTCTTGCCCATTATTCAAACAGCCGACTGATAAATTACGCCACTCAATAAATCGGCGCAGGAAATTCTCCCTGCCCCCAAAGGACTGATGGAATCCAAGTAGCTGCCCGTATCCATAAGTACCAATCTGCCATTTTGCAGCCACTGGGGCTTATCTTCATATCCTAACGCCTGCACAGGCGTATGCCCCAATACAATAATCTGCTCCCCATGATGCAGTTCCGGCCTTTCTGCTAAAGTTCTTCTCCACAACAAGTCAACATCATCCTGCTCAGCAAGCGGCAGGTCAGGATTACAATTTGCGTGCATAAACCAGTAGGTCTGGTCATTCACCACAATCTCTGTAAAAAGCGGCAATTTCGCGATTAGGTTTAGCCAGTTCGATATTAACGCCTCTTTTCTTCCTGTTTTCCGTATCCCCTCATAAGTAATCTGCCCGCCATTTCTCAGCCACATTGCCAGGGACGAATCAAGTGAAAAGGCATTATGACCGTCACTGCTTTGAACATCTAAAAATGCCTCATAAAACATCTGCTCATGATTACCGCGCAAGAATATCATATTTTTCTGCCCATAATGCTCCATCACCCATTCCATAACAGGTACGGGATTCTCCCCTCTATCAAGATAGTCTCCCAAAAACACAATCAAATCTTTCTCCGCATTAAAACCGACCTTATCATAGACAGACTTGAATCTTTCCCATTTCCCATGAATATCGCCGATAACCAGAAGCCTATCAATTTTATCCATTATCTGTCATCTCCCCACACATCTTTCATCTTATATACTTTCTATCCGATAACATTTTTTCAAAAAGTATCCTGACAGGCTACCTTTTCCCCCATTATATGTGCTATAATAACATCATTACTTGAAGAAACCAACCCTTTTGGAAAGAGACAATGTTGCTCAGGAAATAGCAGACTGCTATCAGTCTGTCTATTTGCAGAACAATATATGTCTGTTTTGGAAAGGGGATTTTTTTATGAACATTCAAATGGTATTTGATGAAGCAGTTCTGAAATTCATATTGAAGAACAACCTGCTTGAGCGGTGCAGGGAGCTTATCAACCTTTCGGAAGTGCTGCCAAGCCTTATCAAAGATCAGTAGGTTATGGAGGTTCTAGCGAAGGGAAAGCCTTGCTTTCTCTGGTCCTGCTCCAGTGAAGTCGGCTTGGGCGTAGTTTTTGAAATTCACAAAAACGATGATACTTACCGCATAACCATTTACGATTTGGTTCCTCTCGACTAATAAGTAAAGGTAAGATTGGCCGGTTCCTGTATGGAGCCGGCCTTTCTCTGACGTTACATCTCTGATAATTCTTTGATTAACTCTTTGACGACGGTTCCGCCACTATTTATGTGCCTTGAGATGTCGCACATTTTTCAATGTGCCCCCAACATTTACCAAAATTTATTGCAAATGTGTATTCCCCGTCTTAGCTTCATGTTTCACGTGTACAATAGTACTTGAAAGAAGGTGAACTATGCTGAGACTGCCTGAAATTGGCTCCCATGCTGCGTTCCTACCTCCTTTCCATATGGCTCAAATCAACTTCACTCGTTGGCTGGGCCGATCGCCTTCACACAGATGAATGCGTTGCAGTACTGTCTGGCTTCACTCCTGGACATACACAGTCCTATATGAAGGCATTTCACATCATCAACTTATTGATACATATCATTATCTTTTAGTCTGTTTGGTTTTCTAATTTACATGAAAGTTGAAATCTTGGCCAGCTCAATCAATACGCCCAAACCTATTTTCAGGTTTGGGGCGATACTTTACTGAATCATATGCTCCACTTTTCAATTGCACAAGTGTGTGTTCTAGTCGATTTGTCATAATTTACACCAACCAAGAGAATTTTTCCTGTATAATTTGTCAGCGCCTTGACATATTCCTTATCCTTAATCTGCTCTATGGCAGTCTTGGCCGAGTTATCCCACTTCAGCTCAACAATCAGAGCTGGTGTATCCGCATAGGTGGGACGGGGTATAAACACCATATCCGCAAATCCTTTTCCTGTAGGGAACTCACGCACCATAAGATACTTCTGTCGTGCCGTGTAATAGGCCAGCGAAATTGTGTACGCCAAGGCATTTTCATCATTGTACTGAAGATGACTGGTTTCCAAATGCGCAGCCTCAATGCCTTTGGCAACAGTTTCTGCATCAGCCTGCAAAGTAGCTTCCAGTAAATTCTCAGAATCCGCTACGGTTCTGGCTATAATCCCCCAGCCACCATCACGAATAGCATCAGCATATACCTTGCGTATTTCCTGATTGGGAATGAAAATCTTCTTCGTCTTTAAGTTATACCCCAGATACCCAAGATGAACCAAAAGTGCCAATACATCATCCTTGCTCTTCAAGTCAGTCATGTTGCCAATGAACGTACCTGTGTCAATTGTGATACTTTCCCCGGACATAAGCGCAATAATACTATCTCTGAGTCCGTCAAGATTCAAATCAATATATATTTTCAGTGCCTCAAAAGTCTCGGTCTGATTCCAATAGGTATCAAAAACCCCACTTTCAATGGCACAAACAACGGAACGAGGGTTATAGACTTCATCAATATTATATATAGGGAAGGAATAACCATCATACCATACCTTGCATTCCTCATAATCCCTTCCATACTTGTGACAAAGCTCACGAACCTCCTCACTCGTAAAGCCTACATACGATGCAAGTTTCCAAGGATTTTCCATCGAAAACTCGGAAAACATATTCAGTGCTGAATGCGTACCATACTTCTTGATAGGCAGAATCCCCGTCATATAAGCTAAACCGATATATGTTTTGTCCTTGAGCAATGTTCTCAGGAAATCAAGATACAGACGTTGAGCTTCCTCATGCTCTTTGAATTCACGGAACACACAATCCCACTCATCTATGACGATAACAAAACGTCTCTTTGTATTCTGGTAAACATCCGCTAATGTGCGGACAATACTGGTCTTGTCAAAATAATCAAAGTCAGGATATTCCTTAAGTAAATCCCATAAAACAGAACGTTCCAACAATGAAAGCATTTCTGCTACCGTTTTCGAGGCACTCAGAAAATCCTGCATATTAAGCTGGATTACATCGTACTTTCCTGCAAAATCCACAAAGGATTCTGTGTTCATAATGGATAGCCCCTCGAAAATTCGCTTCGCATCCGAATTCCGGGAATAATATGCGGAAACCATATTCGCTGCTATGGACTTGCCAAAGCGCCTGGGGCGACTGACGCAGACAAAACGCTGTTCTTTTCCTATAACAGAGTTAAGATATACCAACATACCAGTCTTATCTACATAGATATCCGATTGCGCAGCAATCTCAAAAGCCTCGCCATCAGGATTCAGATAAATCCCCAAGTTCATCTACCTCCTTATCCAAAACGCCGTAACCCCCCTAACTTTAGTTATGGGGATATAAGGCGTGTCCACCGAATTTACGTAAGTAATTGAAGGTGGACAATTACTTTTTAACTTGTGTTGTATTAGCTTTCTTAAAGTTGTATAATACAAATATGGGAGAAATAAAATATCATTCAAGCCACAATATCGTATATTCATGTAAGTACCATATCGTGTTCTGTCCCAAGTACCGCAGAAAAGTGTTGGTCAATGGCGTTGACACCAGACTAAAGGAGCTGGTCAAGTCAATCTGTGAAGAAATCCAAGTCGATGTAATCGAAATGGAAATCATGCCAGACCATGTGCATCTTCTACTGGAGGTTCACCCGCAGTTCGGTGTTCACAAAGCCGTAAAGACTATCAAGGGCAAGACTTCTCGTATCT
Organism: Pseudoselenomonas ruminantium; assembly: GCA_002448495.1. Classification (GTDB taxonomy): domain Bacteria; phylum Bacillota; class Negativicutes; order Selenomonadales; family Selenomonadaceae; genus Selenomonas_A; species Selenomonas_A ruminantium_I. The sequence continues at coordinate 15,817 of DJYL01000064.1, forward strand.
TGAGGCAGGAATTTCCATGGCTGACAACTAAACTGCCTAGCCTATGGACAAACAGCTATTTTTGCTCCACTGTCGGTGGTGCTCCGCTTAACATCGTGAAGCAGTATATCGAGAGCCAAAAAACATCGCAAAGGAAGTGAGAAAATGGACAAGTACACAATGGGCTTCAAATTCAGAATATATCCGAACCATGCCCAGCAAGAACTAATTAACCGTACTCTGGGCTGTTGCCGATTTGTGTTCAATCATTTTCTCGCCATCCGTAGAGATGAATGGACTGCAAACCATAAGTCTGTAACCTACAATCAGACCAGTGCCATGCTGACGGACTTGAAAAGGTATGAAGAGTATAGCTGGCTGAAAGAGGTAGACAGCATGGCATTACAGGAGTCTTTGAAGAATCTCGACACAGCATACCAGAATTTCTTCAAACACCAAGCAAAATACCCACGCTTCAAATCCAAGCATAACCATAGCCAGTCCTACCGCACCAGGAATCAGAGCAAAGGCGTCCGTATCGTAGGGAATCGAATTAAACTGCCAAAAATCGGAGCTGTGAAAATCAAGCAGAGCCGTGAATTTGACGGGCGAATCCTCAATGCTACGGTCAGCCGTAATGCTTCTGGCAAATATTTTGTGTCTTTGTGTGTAGAATTGGACAGGGGAAGTTTGCTCAAGACCAATGACGGCGGAGAAATAGGCATTGACGTAGGTTTAAAGGAGTTCTATTCAGACAGCAATGGAAATACTGTTGC
>DJYL01000091.1:0-17606 GCA_002448495.1 Pseudoselenomonas ruminantium
ATCGGTTATAAGCTATGGTACCACGGATGGCGGTTATTTGCAGTATCCGGCTGTAAAGCGCAAGAAAGGCTATGATTCCCGCAGCCGTGACTGGTTCAAGGAAAGCATGGCCGATGTAAATAAGGTGCGCATTACGCCGCCTTTTAAGACCTCTAAAGGAACGCCAACTGTGGGTATCTTTGCTACGGTCAAGAGCATGACGGGGCAGCCGTTGGGCGTTTTGGGCTTGAATATCGACCTGCCGGTAGTTACAGACATGATTGCCGAAATTAAGATTGGGGAAACCGGCTATATTATGATGCTCGATGAGAACAACGTCATTATTGCTGACCCCAAGCATCCGGAGGCTGATTTCAAGAAATTGCCGGAGTCTGAGTTAGGGGATGTATCCAATCTCGATACCAGCAAGAGCCTTAAAGGGCTGCAGGAAATCACCATGGATGGCACGACCAAGATGGTCAATACCTATGTATCGGAAAATACGGGGTATAAATACCTGACGATTGTTGACCGTTCCCAGCTCATGGAAAGCGTCAATCATATGCGCATGATTCTGGGCGGTGTACTGGTAGTAGCGTTGATTTTGATTTTCTTTGCTACTTATACGATTTCTAATATGATTGTTTCGCCTCTGCGTGGCTTGCAGGCTTCGGCAGAACGCCTGGCCGATGGCGATTTGCGAGATACGGATGTAACTGTGGATTCGGATGATGAAATCGGTAATCTGTCCCGTTCTTTCCATACCATGACCCATGAACTCACAGGCCTGTTGAAACAGATTAAGGGCAGTGCCGATGAGGTTTCCAATTCCTCCGGCCAGATGTCCAGCGGCGTTGAGCAGGTGGCAGAGACCATCACCCATGTGGCTGAGCAGGTAGGCGATATTGCCGAGGCGGCCAGCCATCAGAGCGATACCATGAACAATGTGGTCGATAATATCCGGGAAATGACGGAGCATGTCAATGGCATTGCGGAAAAATCTGCCAATATCAGCAAGACCTCCGGTATGGCCGGTCAGGCAGCTAAAGAGGGCGTCGCAGCCATTGAAGATGCTGTACAGCAGATGAGGAAAGTACACGAAACCGTTATCGAGTCGGCAAGAAATGTAGATGAACTGGGCAAGAGCTCCGAGCAGATTGGTGAGATTATCAACACCATCCAGAGCATTGCCGAGCAGACCAACCTTTTGGCACTCAATGCGGCAATCGAGGCGGCAAGGGCTGGTGAACAGGGACGCGGCTTCTCCGTTGTCGCCGATGAAGTCAGAAAGCTTGCTGAACAGTCCTCCGAAGCGGCTACGGAAATTGCCCAAATGATTTCCGGCGTGCAGCAGGTTACCAAACGTGCTGTTGAATCCATGAATGTGGGTACGGAGCAGGTGCGTACCGGTGGTGAAACCGTTAATCAGGCCGGTGAAAAATTCCGCCAGATTGCCGCCCATATTCAGGAGGTGGATAATCTGGTAAAGGATGCGGCACATAGTGCCTCCAAGGTGGCTGATGACAGCGTAGCGGTATTGCGGGATGCTGAAGATGTAGACGAAACCACCAAACAGATTACCCAGAACATTGCCTCCATTTCGGCAGCTACGGAAGAACAATCCGCTTCGATGGAAGAATTGGCTGCTTCCAGTCAAAGACTGGCTAACATGGCAGAAGAACTGCAACAGGAAAGTGCCAGATTCAAATTCTGAAAATTTCATGAAAATTTTTGGAAAAAATGATAAAAAAGATTTGACAACGGTGGATATATCTGCTAATATATTATCTGTCAGCAACAACGAGTTGCGAACGCCGATGTGGCGGAATTGGCAGACGCAGCAGACTCAAAATCTGCCGTTGGCAACAACGTATCGGTTCGACTCCGATCATCGGCACCACTTGTAGATTAAGGCTCCGTGAGATTTTCACGGGGCTTTTTTGTTGCCCATTTTTTGAAATTTGACTACCACTTGACTACCACCAGAATTTAATCGGTAGTATCAAATTTATTTACTCACCCTTGCATTTTTACAAGGGCAAGTAAATGTCAAAGTTTTTCCTGTTTCTTGTGTGATTATGTTGTTAATGAGTTTGGCTGCCACTTAGCAGGTCATTTACGCCGCCCGCCAGCCAACCGCTGGAGATTAAGCCGAAAATTGCGGACAAGACAACTCAATAATCAGCAGAGGTGGTGACGATTTATTTGCAGCAAGAGAATTTAGTAATATATTTAAGGCGGAAATCAGCTATTTTCCTATAGACGGAGAATTGTTTTACGATGAGCATGAGCCGGAAGGCTATAGCAGATACTAAAAAGCTACAGTAACACGTTGATGCTACTGTAGCTGTGGTTGGGCTTATAGAAAACTATGTTTTTTAGTCAATCAGTTTTTCCATTTGTTCCTTAGGAATAAGCCCTATTGATTCACCGGTTTTGTTTCCATCTTTAAATACCAGCAAGGTCGGGATGCTCATGATGTTGAACTGGGCAGCTAGTTCCTGCTGTTCATCAACATTGACCTTGCCGATTTTTACACCGGGATTTTCCGCCGCTACTTCGTCAACGATAGGAGAGAGCATACGGCAGGGGCCGCACCAATCTGCCCAAAAGTCAATGAGCACCGTGCCTTTGAAATCCTGAACTTCTGCCTTGAAATTATCTTTGGTAATAATCGTTATTGCCATTATATTTTCCTCCTGCTTTTGTAACCTGTCTTAGATGATTTTATTATAGCAAGGAAAAAATGGTTTTTATGTGACTGGCTCACAGTGGAAAAACAGCCAGCAAAAAAGCCAGCAACCGAAGTTACTGGCTTGACCTCTCAATGGTCGGGATGACAGGATTCGAACCTGCGGCCTCTTCGTCCCGAACGAAGCGCGCTACCAAACTGTGCCACATCCCGCAATCACAAGAAATATTATACGCATTTTACCTATGCTTGTCAACAACTTTTTTAATAAATTTTGCAAAAGGTTAGCGAAAGATTATTTGCGATGGTTTTTGAGGAAATTTTCGATGCGGTTTAAGGCTTCGGAAATTTTGTCAATAGCCGTTGCATAAGAGCAGCGTACATGCCCTTCACCACAAGCACCAAAGGCACTGCCCGGTACCAAAGCTACATGTTCAGTCGTGAGCAGCTTTTCGGCAAATTCGTCGGAGGTGTAGCCTGTGGATTTGATGGAAGGAAAGATGTAGAAGGCTCCTTTGGGTTCGAAGCATTCCAATCCCATCTTGGTGAGTCCGTCATAGATCAGGCGGCGGCGCCTGTCGTATTCAGCAACCATTTTCTTCATGTACTTTTCACCATGGCGCAGGGCTTCAATAGCAGCAATCTGAGCTGTAATAGGTGCGCAGAGCATGGTATATTGATGAATCTTGGTCATAGCAGCAATTACCGTTGGATTGCCCAAAGCATAACCGATACGCCAGCCGGTCATGGCATAGGCCTTGGAGAAGCCGTTCAGGAGAATGGTGCGGTCTTTCATGCGGGGCAGGGAGGAGAAGCACACATGTTCTTCGTCGCCATAGGTCAAATCGCCATAGATTTCATCGGAGATGACGATGAGGTCATGTTTTTCGGCAAAATCGGCAACGGCTTCCAAATCCTTGCGGGTCATAATGGCGCCGGTGGGGTTATTGGGGTAGCCAATAAGAAGTGCTTTGGTCTTCTTGGTAACGTGTTCTTCCAGTTCGGCAGGAGTGATGCGAAATTCGTTTTCGATTTTGGCAGGTACTGCTACAGGGATACCGCCCGCCAAAGTTGTGCAGGCCTGATAGGAAACGTAGCAGGGTTCCGGAATCAGCACTTCGTCACCGGGAGAGAGGATTGCCCGCATGGCAATATCCAACGCTTCACTGACACCTACGGTAACCAGCACATCGGTATTTGCTTCATAGTCAACGTTGTAGCGGCGCTTAAAGAGGTTTACGATTTCCTGCCGCAGTTCCGGCATACCGCGGTTGGCGGTATAGGAAGTGTAGCCCTGTTCAAGACCATAGACACAGCTTTCGCGGATAGACCAGGGGGTCACGAAGTCCGGTTCACCTACACCCAGAGAAATGACATCGTCCATCTGGGCGGCAATGTCAAAAAACTTGCGGATGCCGGATGGAGCAATGGCATTGACGCCGGGAGAAAGTCTTTCGGCCCAGTTCATTGTATCAGCCATCAGGGGGACACCACCAATCTGCGGTCACGTTCTTCATCATTGATGATGACGCCGTCTTTTTTGTAGGGCTTCAGCATGAAGTGGCTGCGGGTTGCCGTTACACCTTCGATGGTGGCAAGTCTGGTGGCAACGAAATTGGCTACGTCGTTAAGGGATTTGCCTTCAATGATGACGAGCAAATCAAAGCTGCCGCTCATGAGGTAAACGGTGCGTACTTCGTCAAAGCGGTATATGCGTTCAGCAATGGCATCAAAGCCGACTTCCCGCTGCGGGGTCAGATTGATTTCGATAATGGCGGTTACGGTGTCGTCACCGAATTTTTCCCAGTTAATCAGCGTATTATAGGAAAGAATGATTTTGTTCTTCTCTAAATCCTTAATATTCTTTTCCACTTCATATTCGCTTCGTTTAAGCATGGAAGCCAGTTCGCCTACGGGACGACGGGCATCATGTTCCAATAGTTCCAAAAGTTCTCGCATATATAAACCCCTTTCTATTCAGTCATATGCAACAATTATATCATAATTCCTTGCATAATACAGCCGTTTTAGGTAAAATGTGTATGGAAGATAATTTTCTTTAGAATGTTGGATAGGGAGAGGGTTGTGAAATGATTATCGGCAGTATGGATACGTTAGATGAGAATCATGTAGATTATCCGGCGATTATCCAGAAAGCGCTCGACTATTTGCGGTGCCATGATTTTACCCGGATGGAGGATGGAAAATATCCTATTGAGGGGGATAAGTGTTTTGCTAATGTGCAGCGCTACAACACCCGTCCGGAAGAGGATTGCAAGCCGGAAACCCATCAGAAGTTTGTCGATATTCAGTTCATCGCTGAAGGAGAGGAGTTTATGGGCTGGTGTCCATTAAGTCCCGATCTGGAGGAATGTGCTCCCTATGACGAGGAGCGGGATGTAACGTTTTATAAGTCTCTGGTTCCCGATAGCAGCATTGTGCTGTCGCCGGGATGCTTTGCCGTGCTTTACCCCGAGGATGTTCATCGTCCGCAGGCGGCGGTAAATGGCGTATCCGGCAAAGTGACAAAGGTTGTCGTAAAGGTAGCCGTTGACAGTTTGTGATATACAGGCATAGAGGCCCGAAGGGGTCTCTATGCCTGTTTGTCTATATAGCTTTATGTACTTATTCTATTTAGTGTCTGGAGGAAAAGAGAATTCATGACTGTAAGAAGAATTTTCGTAGAAAAACGTCAGGGGTATTTTGATATTCCCGCCCAGCAGCTTTGTGATGACCTCAAAGAGACCTTTCGCCTGGACGAGCTGAAAGCCGTTCGCATTATCCGGCGTTATGACATTGAGGGGCTTAGCGACGAGGAATTTGCTGCAGTGAAAAATGTCGTTTTCTCCGAACCGCCGGTGGATGTTGTCTATGAGGAAAAGCTGCCCAAATTCACAAATTCCCGAATCTTTGCGGTGGAGTATTTGCCGGGGCAGTATGACCAGACTGCGGATTCGGCAGCCCAGTGTGTGCAGCTGATTACGCAGAAGGAGCGTCCGGAAATTCGTGCAGCCAAGGTCATTGTCATTGTGGGCAATATTGATTTGGAAACCTTTGCGAAAATCAAAGATTACTGTATCAATAAGGTCGAAAGCCGTGAGGCAAGTCTCACGAAACCGGAAACGCTCGTTAGTGAATATGAAGAACCCGCTGATGTTGAAGTGCTGGAAACCTTTAACACATTGGATGCCGAAAGCTTGCAGGACTTTTGGCAGTCTAAGGGCTTTGCAATGAGTCTTGCGGATATGGCTTTTTGCCAGATTTATTTCCGCGATACGGAAAAGCGGCCTCCCACGATTACAGAGTTAAGAGTAATTGACACGTATTGGTCTGACCATTGCCGTCATACAACCTTTACTACGGCAGTGGATGAAGTGCATATTGAAAAAGGCTATTATACGCCCAGCATTGCCAAGGCTTATACAAAATATCTGCAGGACAGAGAACAACTCTATGCCGAGGAAAACCGGGATGTTACCCTGATGGATATTGCGGTCATTGGGATGAAGGCTCTGCGCAAGGCCGGCAAGCTGGAGGATTTGGACAAGTCCGAGGAAATCAACGCCTGCAGCATTGTGGTGGAAGCGGATATCAACGGTAAGCCTGAGGAATGGCTGGTGATGTTCAAAAATGAAACCCATAATCATCCAACGGAAATCGAGCCGTTCGGTGGGGCAGCTACCTGTCTGGGCGGGGCTATCCGTGACCCGCTGTCTGGTCGTTCCTATGTTTATCAGGCTATGCGCGTAACCGGAGCTGCTGACCCGCGTCGGCTGCTGAAGAATACTTTGCCGGGCAAATTGCCGCAGAAGAAAATTACGCTGGGGGCCGCAGCCGGTTACAGCTCCTATGGCAACCAGATTGGGCTGGCTACGGGGCAGGTTCGGGAAGTTTACCATGAGGGCTATATGGCCAAGCGCATGGAAATCGGTGCAGTTATCGCTGCTGCGCCTAAGGAAAATGTTGTGCGTGAAGCTCCGGCTGCCGGAGATATTGTTGTGCTGGTGGGCGGGCGTACTGGCCGTGATGGCTGCGGTGGTGCGACAGGTTCCTCCAAGGAACATACAGAAGAATCATTGACCTCTTGCGGTGCAGAGGTACAGAAAGGCAATCCGCCCACGGAACGCAAGATTCAGCGTCTTTTCCGCAATAAGGAAGTCAGCCGCATGATTAAGCGGTGCAATGACTTTGGCGCTGGCGGTGTTGCTGTGGCCATTGGTGAGCTGGCTCCGGGGCTTATCATCAATCTCGATGCGGTAAAGAAAAAGTACAAGGGGCTTGACGGCACAGAACTGGCGATTTCCGAATCGCAGGAGCGTATGGCTGTGGTTATTCGTCCTGAGCATTTGGAAAAATTTGCGCATTTGGCGGATGCGGAAAATTTGGAAGCCACAAAAGTAGCGGAAATTACGGCAGAGCCGCGTCTGGTTATGAACTGGCGGGGCAAGGCCATTGTGCAGATGGAACGAAAATTCTTAGATACCAATGGTGTGCGTCAGCATGTGAAGGCTAAGATAACCTGTCCGGATGAAAATGCGCGGTATCTGCATCAGATTCCCGCAGCGGTTGAGGCAGAGAAAAATCTGGAACAGGGATGGCTGGCAAATTTAAGGGACTTGAATGTCTGCAGCCAGAAGGGGCTTGCGGAGCGTTTTGATTCCACGATTGGCGGAAATACGGTCCTGATGCCTTTTGGCGGCCGCCGTCAACTGACGCCTGCCGAAGGTATGGTGGCAAAACTGCCGGTGGAGGGAGCCGAAACAACCACAGCAACGGCCATGACTTTTGGCCTTAATCCGGCCCTGATGGAATGGAGCCCCTTCCATGGAGCCATCTATGCCGTGGTAGAAGCTGCTGCAAAAATGGTTGCTTTGGGCGGACGGGCAGATAAAATCCGTCTGACATTTCAGGAGTATTTTGAAAGCTTGGGCAAAGATGAGACGAAATGGGGCAAGCCCTTTGCCGCTCTTTTGGGCGCTCTTTGGGCACAGCATGAGTTGGAAATTCCGGCCATTGGCGGCAAGGATTCCATGTCGGGAACCTTTGAGGACATTCATGTTCCGCCAACGCTGGCGGCCTTTGCAGTCACGACGCTGAAGGCGGCAGATGCGATTTCTCCGGAATTCAAATATCCCGATAATAAGGTGTATCTGGTACCCGCTGTTAAGGATGAACAAGATTTGCCTGATTTTGCCAGAATGAGGAAAAATTGGGCCTTGGTTACTGATTTGATTGAAAAGCATCGCGTGTTTGCTGCTCAGAGCATTGGCGCAGGCGGCATTGCGGCAGCTATCTCGAAGATGGTACTGGGCAATGGCATCGGCTTTAAATTTACGCAGCCGCTGAGTAAAACGAAGCTTTTTGTTCCCGATTATGGTGCATTGCTGTTGGAAGTAGCCGAATCCGAAACCTTGGATAAACTCCTTAAAGATGCGGGCTGTCAGCAGATTGGTGAAACCACTGCCGGTCCCAGCGTGGTTTGGGATAATGATACGGTCATCATGCTGGCAGATATTGAGGCGGCTTATACCAAACCGTTGGAGAAGATTTTCCCCACGCAGGTGAAGCAGTACAGCAAGGACAGAGCCATTGACATGACCTATATGAAGGGCAATGTCATAAAAAATCAGATAAAAATTGCCAGACCGAAGGTGTTTATTCCGGTGTTCCCGGGGACAAACTGTGAATATGATTCCGTGCGGGCGTGGCAGCGGGCCGGTGCTGAAGCCGAAACGCTGGTGGTCAGAAACCTTACGCCGAGTGCCGTAGAAGAATCGGTAGAGGCGATTGTCAAGGGGATTAAGGCAGCCAATATCATCATGCTGCCGGGCGGCTTCAGCGGCGGTGACGAACCGGATGGTTCCGGCAAGTTTATTGCCGCCATGTTCCGCAATCCACGCATCAAGGAAGAAGTGCATAAGCTGCTCTTTAAGCGGGACGGTTTGATGCTCGGCATCTGCAATGGTTTTCAGGCTTTAATCAAACTGGGACTTGTTCCATACGGAGAAATTCGTGATTTGGTAGACAGTTCGCCAACTTTGACGTATAATAACATAGGTCGGCATGTTTCCTGCATGGTCAAGACCAAGGTGGTATCCAATCAGTCGCCCTGGTTTAATAACGTAGAGGTGGGCGATGTTCATACGATTGCGGTTTCTCATGGTGAGGGCCGTTTCGTGGCGGACAAGGAAATCCTGGCCCGGATGCGGGTGCGCGGTCAGATTGCCACGCAGTATGTGGATGACAACGAGAATCCGTCCTTATATATTCCCTTTAACCCAAATGGTTCGGTAAGTGCGGTTGAGGGGATCACCAGTCCGGATGGACGTGTGCTTGGCAAGATGGGACATTCGGAGCGGATTGGCAAAAATGTTGCTGTCAATGTACAGGGGGAGAAGGATCAGCAGTTATTCGAAGCTGGCGTAGCTTATTACAGTTGATTGATTAAGATAAAATAACAGGTATGCGGTCGGTCTATTTATAGCTGGCCGCATTTACCTATTGGATAGGAGGTATTCATTTTGGTAGGGATTGTTGTGGTATCCCATAATGCCAAATTAGCTGAAGGCATTAAAGAAATGGCTGAGATGATGGCGCATGGTGTGCAGATTGCCGTGGCGGGAGGTCTGGAAGACGGCATCATGGGTACGAGTTATGAAAAAATCAGCAAGGCCGTGGAGTTCGTCTGTGGCCGGGACGGTGCTGTGGTCATTATGGACATGGGCAGTGCCATCATGACTACGGAACTGGTGCTGGAAAATCTTAAAGATGATGCAGTGCGCATGGCAGATTGCCCGCTGTTGGAAGGAACGATGAAGGCAGCTGTGGCCGCTGCGCATGGCGGCAGTCTGGAGGAAGTGGTAGCTGCTGCTGAATCTGCCTGCGGACAGAAGAAGTTAGCGTGACCTGGTTACGGTCAAGTATTGACATGTCATCTATAATAATTAATGTATAGATAGCCATTTTCAATAGGAGGCTGAATATTATTATTTTCCGAACATTAACCAAAGATGACAAAAAATTATTAGATCAGTATTACCGCAGCGGTTACTATGAGAACTCGCATTTTAATTTTACCAATCTCTTTATGTGGCGCAAGTCCTACCATGTGCAGCTTTGTGAAGAAGACGGTATTCTCTATATGACTTGTGAATGGGAGGGGGTGCTGCAGGCTTTACAGCCGGTTTGTGCACAGGAAAACTGGAGCAAGGCCGTGGAGAGTTTTCGTGCTTATTTTGCCGGACAGGGAAAGGAACTGCTGTTTACCGGCGTGGAAAAAAGTTTTGCTGATTTTTTGGCAAAACAGTATGCCGGACAGTTTGCAATTGAGTCTGACCGGGATAATTTTGACTATGTATATCTGGCGGATAAGCTTATAAGCCTTTCCGGACGCAAGCTGCATTCCAAGAAAAATCATTTGAATGCCTTTCGGAAGTTGTATCCGGAGGCCCGGTATATGCGGATAACACCGGAAATCCTGCCTGCCTGCCGGGAGGAATTGGAAAAGTGGTATGCTGCGCATATTGAGGCCATGCCGGAATCCAAGTTTATTCCTTGGGAGAGGGATGCGATATTGGAACTCTTTGAGGACTGGGATTATTTCCAGCTCAAGGGTGGCGCAATCTGCCTTGATGGCCGCATCATTGCGTTTACCTTCGGTGAACAGCTAAACCGTGATTCTGTCGTGGTGCATGTGGAGAAGGCTGACCCGGATATACGGGGAGCATATCCGGCCATCAATCAAGGGTTTGTCGAGCATGAATGGAATGGCATGACTTATATCAACCGGGAGGAAGATATGGGGCAGGAGGGTCTGCGGAAGGCCAAAGAGTCCTATAAGCCGGAAAAGATGATTGAAAAGTATAATGCGAAACTAATCGCAGGTTAATGGACCAGAGGTGAACAGTTCTTTTGCAGCAGGCATTAGAGAAAAAAATTATTTTTCAGGACAATCATGAAGCCTTCGCTCTTTTGGGCGAAGGCGATGAATTTTTACAGGTGTTCCGCAGTGAGTTTGACTGCCAGTTTATCAGCCGGGGCACACAGATGGAAATTCTGGGCGAAGGTGCGCAGGTAGAAATGGCGGCCAAGGTACTGGAGGAACTATTGTATCTGCATCGTCAGGGAACAACCATCACCATGCATGAAGTGCGCTATGGTATTGGCCTCGTAAAGGGCGGCAAGGGCGAAGCCCTGCATACCTTGTTTGGCGATACGATTCTTGTCACGGCGCGGGGGCGTCATGTGCGCCCCAAGACTTTGGGGCAGCGGCGTTATTTGGATACAATCCGCCATAATTCCATTACCTTTGGCATTGGCCCTGCCGGTACCGGCAAGACGTATCTGGCGGTGGTCATGGCGGTAGCCGCGCTTAGAAATCGTGAAGTGCGCAAGATTATCCTGACGCGTCCGGCGGTGGAAGCCGGGGAGCGATTGGGCTTTTTGCCCGGTGATCTGCAGGATAAGGTTGACCCCTACCTGCGTCCCCTCTATGATGCCCTGCAGGATATCTTGGGTCAGGATACCTATACCAAATTCATGGCGAAGGGCTTTATCGAGATTGCGCCGCTGGCATATATGCGTGGGCGGACGTTGGAAGATGCCTTTATTATTTTGGACGAAGCACAGAATACTACGGATAAGCAGATGAAGATGTTTCTGACTCGTCTGGGCTTTGGTTCGCGCATGGTCGTAACCGGCGATTTGGGGCAGGTGGATTTGCCCCGCGGCGTGACCTCAGGTCTGCGAGAAGCCGCCAAGGTATTGGAAAATGTCAAAGGTGTGGGCATTGTGCGTCTGGCACCGTTGGATGTAATTCGTCACGAAGTAGTCACCCGGATTGTCGAGGCCTATGGTGCTTATGAAGAAAAGCGCAAGGCCGAAAAAGAGAAAGCGAAGCAGGAAAAGTAACATGGAAATCATCATCAGCAATGAACCTGAGGAGTTAGAAGTTCCGCAGGAATACATCGATAATATCCGCACGGCCATTGAAACGGTGGGGCGGCTTTATGGCGTAGAAGACAGTGAGGTCAGCGTGACCCTCACCGATAATGCGCATATTCATGTGATTAACCGCAAGTACCGCGGCGTTGACCGTCCTACAGATGTTATCTCCTTTGCTTTCAACGAAAGTGAGGAGCCGGAAGTCGTGGGCGGAAGTTCCGTCAATATGCTCGGGGATTTGATTATCTCTCTGGAACGTGCCGAAGAACAAGCTGCGGATTATGGCCACAGCGTACGCCGGGAGGTGGCGTTTCTGACGGTGCACGGTATGCTGCACCTTTTGGGATATGACCATATGGAAGACGAAGAACGGGAAGAAATGGAAGCAGAACAGCGCTTTGTCATGGATAAATTAGGGATTAGCAGAGATTAAGAAAGCGAGAAATATATGGAGCAGAAGATGAAATCCGGCTTTATCGCCGTTATTGGCAGACCGAATGTGGGTAAGTCCACTTTGATTAACACTCTGATTGGGCAGAAAATTGCCATCATGAGCGATAAGCCGCAGACAACCAGAAACCGCATCCTGTGCATTCTGACCCAACCGGATGCCCAGATTGTCTTTTTGGACACGCCGGGCATTCATAAGCCTAAGCATAAATTGGGCGAGTATATGGTCAAGGCTGCCGAAGGCACCCTGCGGGAAGTAGATGCCATCTTCTTTGTGGTCGATGCTGCGGAAAAGATGGGGCCGGGGGAACATTATATTTTAGAGCGCCTGCAGGCAACGAAACGGCCGGTAATTCTCGTCGTCAATAAGCTGGATTTGATTGAGCGGGAACAGGCTCTGCCCATCATCTCGAACTATACCTCCAAGTATGAGTTCGCCGGTGTAGTACCCATTTCCGCCAAAGAGGAAATGAATCTGGACAGCCTGTTGACCGAGGCGAAGAAATATCTGCCGGAGGGGCCGCAGTATTATCCGGAAGACATGGTAACCGACCAGCCGGAGCGGCTGATTGTGGCTGAACTCATCCGTGAAAAGGCCTTGCAGCTGACCCGTGATGAGATTCCCCATGCCATTGCCGTGGATGTGGATGAAATGACAACCCGCTCCAATGATGATGTGTATATCCGCGCGACCATCTATGTAGAACGCGATTCCCAGAAGGGGATTGTCATTGGCGCCAAAGGAGCCATGCTCAAGGAAATCGGTGCTTTGGCGCGTCAGGACATTCAGAATCTATTAGGTTCCAAGGTATTTCTCGACCTTTGGGTAAAGGTCAAGAAGGATTGGCGTGACCGTGACGGCATCCTGCGCAATTTCGGTTTTGGTGACGAGCGATGAGGGAGAGCATATCCAAACGTATTTCCCGCCGCTTTATCAACGGTCTGATTATTCTGGTGCCGCTGGCGATTACCATTTTTGTGGTGCTGGAAACGCTGAACTTTACCGAAGGGGTACTCGGCAAGCATCTGCCTTTTTACTTCCCCGGTATGGGCATTATCACCATGCTGCTGGTGATTTATCTGACGGGCTGGGCTTCTACCTATTGGGCGGCGCGTCGTCTGATTCATATTGGTGAAAACCTGTTGGGCAAGATTCCGGTGGTCAAGTTTATCTATAACAGCGTCAAGCATTTATCCACGGCGGTATTTGAATCCAACAGCATGTTTGAACATGTGGTGCTGGTGCCCTTTCATCAGTCACAGGCGTTGGGGTTCATCATGGCCGATGTGCCTCAGACGTTGAAGGATAAATTGGGCGATGATTATGTTTGTGTCTTTGTGCCCTGGAGTCTTAATATGACTTCGGGGACGAATTTGTTTGTCAAGAAAAGCGATGTGACATATCTGGATATCAGCAGCGAATCGGCTTTGCAGTATATGCTGACGGCAGGTGCTGTTATGCCTCAGCGTATCAGCGATATGCCGCAAGATGAGGAGAAAAGGTAATGGCCAGTTATCAGACCGCCGCAGTTGTGCTCGGTTCCAAAAACTGGGGCGAAGCGGATAAGATGATGACACTCTTTACTTATGACCGCGGACTTATAGAGGCCGCGGCTTTTGGCTGCCGTCGCCCGCGAAGTCCCTTGGCGGCCGGGATGCAGATGTTTTCAAGCATTGAAGTGCAGCTTTCCGAGGGAAAACGGGTGGATACGGTACGGCAGTGTACGCTGAAGAAACATTATAAAAAGCTGACTGAGGATTTGGAGGTCATGGCTTACGGCAGTTTTGTAGCGGAATTTTTGCGGGAATTTCTGCCATTGGGGCAGTCGGAGCCGCAGATGTTTGCCCGCCTGCTGTATATCCTCGATTCCTTTGAAGTGCGCAATCCTCGCGTTACGGCGCTGATGGCGGTGATTCAGCTGCTGGAATTTACCGGCATGCAGCTGCACTTCGAGCATTGTCTGCATTGTGGAGCACCTGTAGACGGGGAGGCTTATTTAAGCTTTAGTGCAGGTGGACTCCTCTGCGCCGATTGCCGTGAACCGGGGGCAGAGCTGCTATCCGACAGCCTGCGCAGGTTTATTCTTGCTTTGCGGGACTATGACTGGGAAAATCCCCCGGAACTCAGGATAACGGGAGCACTGCTGATGCAGGCAGAAAATCTTTTTTTGACGTATTTGCAAAACTTGTTGGGCAAGCCGTTGAAGTCACTGGCGTTTATTCAACAGTTGTAGGTTTATCAGGAGGTGTGAATTTTGGCTAAAATCCGTGATGTAGCAAAGGAAGCCGGGGTATCTGTAGGAACGGTTTCCATGGTGCTGAATCATGCGGACTACGGTTCACCGGCGATTCGGGAAAAGGTGCAGGCGGCCGTGAAGAAATTGCAGTATGTGCCTAGTGAGATGGCACGTAATTTGTCGCTTAAGCGCACGATGACGGTGGGGATTATTGTACCTACTGTGGCACATCCTTTTTTTGCTGAACTGGTGGAGGCGTTAGAGGAATCCCTATATCATTTGGGCTATAAGACCATGCTTTGCTGTACACGGCAAAAGGAAAATGCGGAACATGTGTTTATCGAGATGCTGCAGCGGCAGAATATGGATGGCATTATCATGGGGGCACATTCGCTGGATACGTCCATCTATGAAGGGATAAAGCAGCCCATTATTGCTTTTGACCGTTACTTAAGCCCGGATATTCCCGTGGTACACGCTGATCATGTGCTGGGAGGGAGACTCGCGGCACAGGCTTTTTTGCAGCACGATTGCCATCATATTGTGGAAATCTCCGGTTCGCAGAAGGTCAAGACACCGGCAGGGGAATACCATCAGGCCTTCAATGAAGTCATGCAGGCGCATGGGGTGCGCACGGATATTGTATATCTGCCATGGAATGCTTTTGGTTTCAAGGAATCGCTGGAACTGGCAGAGCAAATATTTGCCGATTATAGTGATGTGGACGGCATACTGGGGGCGGATATATCGGTGTCCAGTTGTCTGGAAGTGGCTGTGCGGCGTGGAATAAAGGTGCCGGAGCAGTTGAAATTAGTCGCTTATGATGGCACGTATATTACGCAGAATGGCATTTGCCGGCTTACGGCAGTGCGCCAGCCGATTTTTGCGTTAGCAGAAGCGGCTGCTAAAAAGATTGTTGCTATGATAAATGGCCAACAGGATAATCTGCCATTGGTGTTTCCGCCGTCATTGCTGCCCGGGGAAACCTGTTAGTATAGGCAGTCCAGCTGTTGAGAAACAGCGGCGATAGTTAAAATTGTCAGAATTAAATTATTAAAAAATATATTACAAACCCATTGACAATCGACACAAATAAGTCTAAAATAATTTTTGAACCGGTTCAATGAACCGGTTCAAAAAGAGGAATCAAGACAATCTTGACGAAACAAGGGAGCGCATGTTTATGAAAAAGCCAATACCAATTACAAATCAGAGATTCCGACTGGGATATCATTTGATGACCCCGGGGGGCTGGATGAATGACCCGAACGGTTTTTCTTTTTTCAAAGGCTGGTATCATATATTCTATCAGTATTATCCGTATGCAGCGCAGTGGGGGCCGATGCATTGGGGGCATGCCCGCAGCCGCGATTTGGTGCATTGGGAAACATTGCCGACAGCACTAGAACCGGATGAAAACGAAAATGGCTGTTTCTCCGGCAGTGCGGTGGTTTATGATGATAAGCTCTGGCTCATCTACACAGGCCATCATACGCCCAATGCCGTTGACCCGGAGGATTTCTATCAGGATCAGCGGGTGGCCTGGAGTGAGGATGGCATTAACTTCACCAAGTACGGTGCCAATCCGGTTTTAAGGACACCGGCGGGCAATACAAAACACTTCCGTGACCCGAAAGTCTGGCAGGATGGTGATACGTTCTATATGGTGCTGGGCAGTCAGGATGTGGATGGCCTGGGCCGGGCGCTTATCTATAGTTCCAAGGATTTATTGCACTGGGAACAGACAACGGAACTCAGTAAAGCTGCGGCCAAGGAAACGGAAGGCTATATGTGGGAATGTCCGGATTTCTTCCATCTGGATGGCAAGGACATTCTGCTGATGTCTCCGCAGGGGTTGGAAGCCGATGGTGACCGTTTCCGCAATCTCAACCAGACGGGCTATCTGATGGGCAAGGTGCAGGATAAGAAATTGCAGCATAACGGCTTTGTGGAAATTGATAATGGTCACGATTTCTACGCCACTCAGACGATGCTGACTCCGGATGGACGGCGGATGATGATTGCCTGGATGAATGCCTGGGATTCGCCGATGCCGGAAATCGAAGACGGCTGGGCCGGAGCACTCACACTGCCGCGGGAACTTTCTGTAAAAGATGGCCGTCTGATGCAGAAGCCGGCGCGGGAACTTACAGGCTTGCGGCAGGATGTCCTGCTGGATGGCGAGCTGGAACCGCAGCGTGATTATAATTTAGGACGTACGGCAGAACTGCAACTGACCTTTACGGAAAAAGCCGAAGGCGTGCTTTTACTCCTGTCCGATGGGGATAAGAGTTTGCAGCTCAGTTTGGAAGCTGGCGGACGATTCGTGATAAACCGCAATACCGAGGACGGTGAGCGGGCGGCGGTATTATCCTCCACGGAACCGCTGAAACTGCAGATTTTTATCGATAAAAGTTCGGCAGAGGTATTTGTGGCTGATGGAGAACTGACGTTTACCGAACGCATCTATTGGGAAAATGAGGTCAACTGCCGTCTACTCGCCAAGGCTGCCAATCAGGTTAAGGCATGGCGGTTGGAGAGCGAATGTAATCAGTATTGATTGAGAAAACCTGAAGGGGACGAGAATCATGCAAAATATTTTTACGAAAGCATTAAGGAATCCGTTTTATCGGACGGGCTCACTGGAAATTCTCTTATTCTTTGCCGGCTGGGGGATTTGGTGGTCTTTCTTCCAGATTTGGCTGACGACTAAGCAGGGCTTTACAGGTGCGCAGGTTGGCACGATTTACACGTTTGGTTCGGCTGTAGCACTGGTGCTGATGTTTGTTTATGGTTCGTTGCAGGATAAGCTGGGACTCAAAAAGCATCTGCTCATTGCCATGGTGAGCTGTCAGGTGCTTTTGGCTCCGTTCTTTACCTGGGTATATGTGCCTATGCTGGAAAGTAACTTCTATGTCGGCGCCATGGTCGGTGCCGTGTATCTGGCTGTAGCATATCTGGCAGCCTGCCCGGTCTTTGAGGCAGTGACCGAAAGACTCAGCCGCCGCTATAGCTTTGAGTATGGTCAGGCTCGTGCCTGGGGTTCCTTTGGTTATGCAATGTCGGCTCTTGCCGCAGGTTTTCTCTTTACGATTAATCCGTATCTGGTATTCTGGACGGGCTCTGCGGTATCGGCTGTACTTCTGGCGGTACTGCTCTTGATGAAGCCGGAAAACAAGGAAGCAAATGTTGCCGCATATGAGAACAGCGAAGAACGCAATAAAGCGGTCAAATCGCCCTCAATTAAGGAAATTATTCAGGTTTTTGGCATCTTTGATGTTTGGAAAATCATTATCTTTGTTATC
>DJYL01000091.1:17765-19936 GCA_002448495.1 Pseudoselenomonas ruminantium
TGCCGTATCAGCGGCTGTGGTCTGGCCTCAACTCCTTTGGGCATTGGCCTCATTAAACTCTTGCATGCTCCGGAAACGGCGCTCTTTGTACTGGCTATCTTCCGCTATTTCACCCTGCATTTTGATACCCGTGTATCGGCTACCTTGTATATGGTCGGCTTCCAGATTGCAGCTTCTGTCGGCGGCATCATCTTCTCCGTACCGCTGGGCAGCCTGCGCGACAGCATCGGTTATCAGAGCACGTTCCTGACGATTGCCGGGATTGTCATGGTGGCAACTTTGTATGCCTTCTTCATTCTGAAAAAGGATGATAAGGATGTAGAGGGGCAGCCGCTGGAAGCTTAAAAAAGATTGTAATACAGGAAGCGTCACGGTGAGTATGCTGATGGGGGCGCTTCCTTATGCGGAGGGAGAAAGTACAATGAAGAAGAATCTAATCATGGGCGGCCTGCTGCCGGCACTGGTACTGGGAACATACGGCGTGGCCGGGGCACAGCCGACAGCCATGGATACGCTGACGGCTATGGAGCAGAATCCGGGCACAGAAAGTAAGACGCAGGTTTCGACGGAACCGGTAACGCAGGAATCCCTGCAGGAAATGCGCAGACAGCTGGAGGAGCAGCTGCGTCAGGCGCAGGACTTGCAGAACAGGCTTAACGCTCAGTTAGGCAGCTTGGAAAAACGCATGAAAAAGGTGGAGAAAAGAAGCTGGGAGCCGCCAGTGGAAATTCACGGCTATGGGCGGCTGCGTTGGGATAAGCAGAATTTTGATCATTTCAGCAATTACAAAGCTGCAGATGAGAAAACCATCTGGCTCAACCTGTTTACCAAATACCGTATCAATGACACATGGTCTATCCACAGTGAACATGAGTTTGTAAATAATATTTCAACTAATCATGGTGCTTATGAGGGTGATGGTGGTTACGACAAACCAGGTGGCAAGAGATATTCCCGCCCTGTGTTACAGCTTTATACCGAAGGCCGCATAGGTGGACTCAATGTAAAATTGGGACGCTATTATCTCCAGTCTCCCTATAAATTCACATTTGATGAAAAGATCGATGGCTGGCAAGCAAGTTATGGCATTCCCACTAAGTGGGGGCGTAAGGCCAACTTTACAGTTAATGCTGGTAAGACCTATAGTAAGAATATGTATGCCGATATGGATTATGGCAATAATAATGAACGATGGGATATACCAGGCGGGAGTACAGATGCGAGGGTCTTGTCTTTGATTAGTGAAATCCCTGTAGCAAAGAATACAAATATAACCTCACACTTTGGACGTATAACCTGGCAGGGACAAGGAAATCACTGGCAGCGTAAGACATGGTCTTTCGGCTTTGACACTAAGCTAAACCGGGATCTGAAGCTGACAGCTGCCATCGCCAAATCAGATTCTCAGACTTTAAATAAATCACATGTTATCCAATTGCAGTACAAAGAAGCTCGTCCGGATATTCCCGGTTCCTTTGATATCTATGTCAAGAAATACCTGCAACGCGGTCATACTGGTATGACGAACTGGTTTAATGATGACATTGCTTGTGTTACAGATGGCGACTTTGTAGGTGATGTCAACGCTAATAATCCAGGGAATAATGCATGGGATCACCGGTACGGTGAATTCAATGGATTACGCATTGGTGCTGATTTCGTGCCTGTTCGTAATACCAAGCTGCTTCTCCATTACACCTTCGGCAAGATGGGGCTGATGGATTGGGGAGGAAATGGAAGAACGAATGGCAAACGTGATGATTACAGCTTCTTCCGCGCCCAGTGGGAAATGTATTTCTAAGCGGCTTACCATATGATGAAAGGAAGGCAGAAATAAAATGAAAAAACAGATTTTAGCAGCCTTGCTGGCCGCGTCGACCCTTTGTGTGAGCAGTTCTGATGTGTCAGCGCATCAAGCGTTGTTCCCGAATACCGGCTACAGCTGGGTGGGGGATACCATGCCCTATTATGATGGGCAGCAGTTCCGTATCTTCTATTTGGAGGATATGCGTGACGGGGATACAGGCTTTCATCCCTGGAGCCTCTGGACAACAAAGGATTTTACCGATTTCCATCATGACAGCTGGGTAATTCCCTACGACCAGACGAATGAATTTGCCAAGGATTCAGCTCTGGGCACCGGCTCTGTGGTACGGGATAAGGACGGTCTT
>DJYL01000025.1 GCA_002448495.1 Pseudoselenomonas ruminantium
GAACTCTGCATCATAGATAATGCCATACTTGATGATTTCCCCCAGCCCGGTATAGATTTCCCGCCGGGGCAGGGATTTCATGAAATTCAGCTCCATAAAGACCGCCTGTGGCTGATAAAAGGCGCCGATAAGGTTCTTGCCCAACACATGGTTTACAGCAACTTTGCCGCCGACACTGGAATCCACCTGTGCCAAAAGACTTGTGGGAAGTTGCACAAAGGGCACACCGCGCATATAGGTTGCGGCGACAAAACCCGCCAAGTCACCGACTACACCGCCGCCCAATGCAAAGATGGGGGATTTGCGGTCAAGCCCCAATTCAATTGCCCGGGTAAAGAGTTCATTGGCCGTTGTGAGCGTCTTGGAACTTTCCCCTGCCGGAATCTGTGCCACAGCTGCCTCCAAACCGGCTTCTGCCAGAAGCTGCTGAACCTGCTTGGCATACAGGGGGCCCACATTGGTATCCGTAACGAGCAGTGCCTTCCGGCTGTAACCTGCACCTTTGACAAAGTCCACAAGTTCATGGTCTATAGCATAACCGATAATTATATCGTAACTTTTTTCACCTAAATCCACCCGTACCTTACGCATGGAGAACACCTCTCGTCTTTAATGTTTTGGTGATGATTTCCACCACCTGCAAGGGCGAAAGTTCACTGGTATCAACGGTAAAATCCGCCTGATTATACAGTGCTTCCCTCTCCTTCAATAATTTTTCCACGGCCTGACGGCGGTCACCGTCATCTTCCCGGTCGAGTACCGGGCGGGTACCGCGGCTTTTGGTGCGTTCCAGCACCGTATCGACATTTGCTTTGAGGCAGACCAGCACACCGCTGGATTTCAATGCCTCCATATTCGCCGGATTTTTCACCGTACCGCCGCCGGTGGATATCACCGCGTTGCGCCGTTTCGAAAGCCTTACCGCCAGTTCATGTTCGAGCTGACGGAAATGGTCTTCCCCAAACCTGGCAAAGATTTCGGGAATGCTCAAGCCCGATTCTTCCTCGATTTTATTATCCATATCGATAAAGGCACAGCCCAGCCGTTGGGCGAGCATTTTTCCCGTGCTGGATTTTCCCGTCCCCATAAAGCCAATCAAGATGACATTACGCATGGGTGCACCAGTCCTTTCCGATACGCTGCTTATATGCCGCCAGAGCTGCCTTCAAGTCAAGCAGGGCATCACTGCCGAATTTCTCACAGATGGCCTGCGCAATGACAAAAGCAACCATGGCTTCACCTACAACCGATGCCGCCGATACCGCGCAGGTATCACTGCGCTCCTTGCAGGCCAACACCGCTTCACGGCTTGCAATGTCAATGGACTTCAGCGGGGTCATCAATGTGGGAATCGGCTTCATCGCCGCCCGCACGACAATATCTTCCCCATTGGTCATGCCGCCTTCAAGACCACCGGCCCGGTTGGTTTTGCGCTGAATTTTACCATCTGCAAGATAGATTTCATCATGAATCTGACTGCCGGGAAGATTGGCACACTCGAACCCCGCGCCAATCTCCACCCCCTTGATGGCCTGAATGGACATCATCGCGCCGGACAGGCGGGCATCCAGCCGTCTGTCCCACTGAATATGGCTGCCCAGTCCTACAGGCGCGCCCTGCACAATGACTTCAAAAATGCCGCCCAAGGTATCCCCTGCAGCCTTGGCTTCGTCAATGCGGGCTTTCATCTTGACTTCGGCATCTTTATCGTAACAATTCAGCTCCGAACCATTTTCCTGACCAAGTTTTGACCGGTCAATTTTTGACGGGTCAACCGCCACACCGCCGATATTCGTCACATGGGAAACGACCTTTATGCCCAGCTCCCGCAGGAAAGCCTTGCAAACAGCACCTACCGCCACCCGCATGGTGGTTTCGCGGGCACTGGAACGCTCCAGTATATCCCGCACGTCCTCCCGATTGTATTTGAGTATCCCCGTCAAATCCGCATGACCAGGACGGGCTGCCGTGACCTTTTCCCCTTCCGGCTCCCCAAAGGCGGCCATGCGGCCATTCCAGTTGGCAAAATCCTTGTTGATTACCTGCAAGGTCAGCGGGCCGCCCAAAGTTTCGTTAAAGCGCATGCCGGAGAGCACTTCCACCTTGTCCGTCTCTATTTTCATGCGCCCGCCACGGCCATAGCCCTGCTGGCGGCGGGCCAGTTCCCGATCAATATCTTCTTTATTCAGCTTCAGCCCGGCCGGCAGCCCCTCCAAAATCGCCGTAAGTCTTGGCCCATGGGATTCTCCTGCCGTCATAAAACGCAACTCACTCATACTCTACACCTCATCGTAGCAATTTTTCACATTTATGTATAGTTTAATGTATCATTGTGTATAAAGCAAGTTTTCCATATCGGATTTTTGTCTATTTGGCAGGTACAGCATAGATATTTACCAGCATATCGGCTTCCAAAACATCTCCTTTGGATATTATGGACATATTTTTTACCACGGCCAGACGTTCTCCCTCCTGCAAGCCTTGCAGGAATTTCAGCAGGCAAAAATATGTTCCCGTCAGTTTAAGTTTTATGGGCAGACATAGCGCCTCCCCAAAAGGTTCATTTTTTTGCGGGCTGACCATTTGCAGTTCCATTTTACTTTGCAGAGCCAGCCTCTTCAAATACAGGATAAATCCACCCTGTTCCATACGTTCCGGAAGATACTGCTGGACACGCTGCTCCCGCTTTTTCAGTTCACCACGATACTCCTTCATGTTCAAATGTGCATTTTGAAAGTTCGTGACTGCCGTGATTTTCTGTGTTGTTTCTGCTGCCTGGCGGGCATATTCCTCAGCAGCCACAGCCAAAGGCCTATGCAGGGCAAAATAAAACAGCAGCCCGCCGAGCAGGGTACCTGCCAGGCTCGCAACTATCCTATAAGCATCTTCTTTACTGCATGTTTGAATCTTTCTCAGGAATTTGTCCATTTTCTAACTCCCAATTTACCGACACAGAAAATTTTACCTTATCCGGCTCACCGCCATCCCCCTTGTTCACCGTGGAATCTTCCAGTGTTATTCCCTGCATGAAAAAAGCCTTATCGGCTTCACAGCGGCCAACAAACTCTGCCAAACAGTCATAATTCACAGCCTGTCCAGCCCAACGGAGCTTGTGCTCATCAACACTGGCATTTATCCCGGTAAGGGATACGCCCGGAATTGTATTTACCCCCAGATGCACCAGAAAGCTGTACCAAGGCATTCCCTGTTGTCCCAGCAGCTGCACTTTTTTCTCTCTGGCGGCAATGTTCGCTGCCATGGTGGTCAGCTCCTGCATTTCCCGTTCTTCAGCTGCCAGCATAGCCAACTCATTTTGCTGCTTTTCTGCTAAACTCTCTGCCTGCCAATAGTGAAAAAGGTCTGCCGACAATAAAGCTATGCCTGCGGTCAGCCAAAATATCAGCCAGACGGCCAGCAGCCGTCCTGCTGCAAAACCTGTTCCCGGCCGTTTCTTAAAACCGGCCAGTTCCCGATGGCTGCTGCTGAGATAATCCAACACTCCCGGAGCAGGAACGATATCTGCTAAATCCAGTTCAGCGCGGGCAAAGACTTCTTCTATGCCCCGCAGATATTCCTTACTCACGCCCGTGATTATGCAGCCACCTCCTGCCTCATCATTCATACAGCAAACACAGGCAAAATTTTCCGCACTAAGCCCCTGCGCCAACAATTGATCATCCAGTTCCCAATAAGCAGCTTCCCGTTGCTGCACATCAGTCAGTCCCGGCGGCAAATTCAGTGCATAACGCATTTGCTCAAATTCCGGCACGATATACAAAAGAGGTATCCCCTGCCAGCCTTTGCGGGAAATTTCCATGGCAGCCTGTTCAACAGCCGCCTCAAAATCAACCATTTCCTGCTGTCCATATGTCCCTCCTGCGGCAGACAAAATACTTTCCTCCTCCAACTGCCAGCAGTTTTCAAAACAAATATATTTCTCCAGTCTGCAGCCTGCATTGCTTAACGATACAGCCACAAAAGCCTTATCCGTTCTATAAAAATAAGCTTTAAGGCGCCCAGCCACGCCATTCATACTTTTCCTCCACCTTTTTCAGCACACCTTTGGCCATAAAATGCGGTTCCAATAAATTATCCCTGCTGCTTTCCCGACAAAAAGCCGTTGCGATAATATAAACCTCGTCCCCCCTGCTGCGGGCAAAAACCGTATAATCCATGCCTTCATATTTTCCCTTTTCCAGCAAAGCCATCGAATCAGGCTGCAATTCCTGCAGTTTGGTGTTATCTGTCCGAAGCAAATGCCATTGTTTTTCTGCCATGCTTTCTGCTGCCAAACGCAGCTGCATTTTCTGCCGCAAAGAGTAACTATTTTCTGCTCCCTGCTGCAAAAAGCAAAGCAGCCCCCTGCCCATAAAAATCAGGATAACCAACAGAACCAAAGATACTATGGAGACAAAGCCCCTCTGGCTGCAGTTTTTACGGATTCGGCAAATAGACAGCGGTACACATCGTATATTCATGTTTTGTCATCTCGCTCCTGCCCGTCAGACGCAATTTGTAAACCTGAGGATAATGTTCATCTCTTACTGCAGAAAATTCTACTATTGTTACCTGGGCCAATGTATGGTCACCGGTCAACGGAGCATCCACGCTGCCGCGAACCAGCTTAACCAGCCCCGCCATGCTGTGCAGCCAATAACTCTCCTTTTTTAGTTCACCCGGATGACTGTCATTATATAATGGATTTCGCCTGCCGATAATATAAAAGCCCTCCCCCTGAGATTTCCCCACTTCAATATACTGTCCATTTAAGACGTCTTCCGTTACTAATGAAAAAGCCCCCTGCACTTCCTGTACCAGTTCACCATCAGCCAGCTGATAAAAATAGGTACGCATGCAAAACATAAAAAGACCTGTCACCGACATCAGCAGAACCACCAGCATCGGCATAGCAATCAATGTCTCCCAAAAGACAAATCCCCCTTCATTTGTGCTTTGCCAGACAGCGTTTGTATTCCTGCTTTCCCTGTCGGCCATTTGCCTCCCAAGAAACCTCAACCTGTAATTGCCAAAGCCCCTTATCATCGGCTGCAGCCTCCCCGTTCAACTGATAGTTAATGCCATTCAACTGCAAATCATGCTTATCTCCCCAATAATCCATCCGCTGAGGCAGCCGTCCTTCCTTATCCAGCACAGCCTGCGCATAGGATATTTGTGCCCGTGCCAAATAATCGGCCCGCCCTTCTATGGCCACTGCATATTTCAACTGTGCAGCCCGCATATACATCCCTGCTGATGCAGCCATCGCCAGCAGAAGCATACTCAACAAAATGGTTTCCCAAAGGAAAAATCCTTCTTGCTTATTATTTTTCACCAGTACCACGCTCCAGACGAATTCTGCCGCCCTTGCTGATCATGATTTTCTGTCCTTCTGCCGGATATCCCTGATAATAAATAAAAAGAGTCATCATTCCAGAAAGCCCCGGCCTTCCGTTTGCAGTAAAAGACAGTTTGATTGATGCATCATAATGATTCTCTCCCTGTTCCTGATAAACCTTAGCCACATTTACTCCGGGCAGATAAGTATGGCTGGCAATAATATCCCGGTCTCCGGCCAAAAGCTGATTGCCCTTTGCAGCTAACTGTAAACTAACATAACGCTTTGTCGGACTCTTCGCGCCATATCCCCAAGCACTATCCGCTGTAATCCTGCTCATATTCTGGCAATACCGGATTGTGGAAAGCAGCTGCTCGGCTTCGTACTCCACCACCGCCTGTCGATAGAACCTAGCAGCCTGTGGTACAGCATGAACGCTTATTATGGCCAGCAAAGCCAAAATCAATAAAATTTCCCAAAGCATTGCTCCGGCCTGACGTTCTTTTACCAGCATAGCCCTCCCTCAATATATCCTCTTATCACATGTCCCCAGCCAAAAGCCGCCAGTGCGCCCCATGCCAGAAACGGGCCAAAGGGCAGCGGTGACTTTCGCTGCATACGATGGCATAAAAGCAGCCAGCCTCCATAAATCAGCCCGGATACCGATGCCAAAAGCAGGCATAGGAACAAATTCTCCCAGCCCAGCCACATTCCCAGGGGAACAGCCAGTTTTACATCCCCCAGCCCCAAGCCGCCATGGGATAAAAAACGCAGCCCTGCCAGCAGGCTCCCGCCTAGCAGTGCGCCCAGACAAGCCGATTCCCAGGCAATGTACCCGCAAAGCATAGGAATAAGGCCCAGCAGCAGCAACAATAAAACCAGCCGGTCATAAATCAACCCATACCGTATATCATAAATCGCAATAAGCACGAGCACACTTGCCATCACAACCAATAAGCAAAATTCCAAAAAAGGCTGCTGCCATGCCAGCACCACGACAATCATCATAAAAGCACACCATATCTCCCGCACCTCCAGCCACATTGACCAGTCAAAATGCAAGGGTACGTCCTTCCACATTTTACTGTACATAGCCAAACTCACCTGCCGTATGGTCAGCACAAACCGCCCGTGCACCTTCAATTCCGTTTGCCGTCCCCTTGCGCAGCGTATACTTTGCATCTTCCAAAGTAATTATTGTGCCGTCCTTTAACCTGCATTTTCCCTTAGGCGGCTTAAGGCTTTCCAAATCACTGACGTATTCACCCAATTCATCCAAAGTTGGCGGTTCATATCCCTTTTCCAGCTGATAAACGGCAATGGCAGCATCCAAGGTAGTCAAATCACTTTGAACTTTCGCGGTATTGGCTGTCATAATGGTTGCCGTAAACTTCGGCACGGCAATTGCTGCCATAACACCGATAATGGCCACGGCCACTAAAACACCGATTAAGGAAAAGCCCGCTTGTCTTGACTCTGACATAAAATCCCTCCTCATTTTTTAATACACTTTTTCTCATATTTTTCTAATTAAATGAGACTTCTACAAAAGACACATATTTCCTGCTATTTTTTATTATTTCTGCGTATTTTTGTCTGCAGATAAAAAAAATCAGAAGCCGCTAATTTTTTAGGGCTTCTGATAATCATTACGTTATTCAAAAGGTACTGCTTTGCAGATTGGTTAAGGAAACCTCACTATCGGTGGAAAAAATTCCCCATTGATGTTCAGGCAGAGCATACATACGCGTGCTGAGTGCCATCTGGTCGTTGATGTACAGCACAGCCACCGTGCCATCGATGAGCAGGGTAAAATCATAGCTTTCGCCCGGCTGCAGGCTGACCGGTACGGAAAGTTCCGGCTTGGCTTTATTTATTTTACCGGTATCGGTATTATAAAATGCCACCTGCTGGTTAGCCTGGTCAAAGACCAGATTCAGCGAGCCGGTCTGCTGGGGGCCAACATTAAACATCAGACCGAATTTGCCCTGCTGATTGTTGGGCGTAAAATGCCCGGTGATTTTCCGGATGCCGCTGAGTCTGGGCAGCACCACATCGGCATAGCCTTTGCCGCCAAAGTGGTAATCCTGCCCGCTTACCGTCACATCGCCGCTCTGCGTTACGGGCGTTAAAACCTCGGCTTTATTCAAACGCTCCGCTGCCTTGGCCACCGGCACCGGATAAAGGCTGCCGTCTGCGCGCTGCTTGAGCTGATGGGTCACCATATTGCCGGCCCAGTCTGTCGGACGCTTGTCCTGACTGTCCCACTTGGTCGGCGTCCAGCCTACCAGATAGAGGTCTTTATCATCTTTGGCCAGCTTGGCTGCATAGAAACCGCTGGCATCAAAATAATCCTGAGCCGGTTTCTCAAAGGGACCGTTAGAATCCTTGGCTACACGGTAATGGACGACACGGGACGGCCACTGGTCGGAGAAGGTCAGATACCAGTAATCGCCATATTTCACCAGAGTCGGGCATTCCATATTGGCATCACTGCCCATATCGTTTTCAAAGAATATCCCCTTGTTTTCCCAATGCTTGAGGTCCTTTGACGTATAGCGGGCAATTACGCCACGGGCCTTTTGGCTGCGGGTCGTAATCAGCATCCAGTATTCATCATAGTCCGGATTGTAGAATACATTGGGGTCGCGGAATGTGTCATCATAGATATAGGGCTTGCTGCCACGGAAGGAATCTTCCGGCATTTTCTGCCAGCTTACCAAATCGGTGCTCACCGCATGCATAATCGTTTCCTTGGGCATAGTGCGCCAGTTAAAACCGGTATAGAACGCATGGTAAAGACCGTCCTTATCCCGTACCACGGAACCGGTGCCCAGAGCTGAATCCTTGGCAAATTCATTCGTCTGGTCGTAGGGAATTACCCAGCTGTCATGATGGAAATCGGTAAAATCCTTTGTTGTCCAAAGGCTCCAAGGATGGAATCCTGTATCCCCGTCACGCATATCCTCCAAATAGAAGATACGGAACTGCTGCCCATCATAATAGGGCATGGTATCCCCCACCCAGCTGTAGCCGGTATTCGGGAACAGCGCTTGATGCGCTGACACATCGGAACTGCTCACACAAAGGGTCGATGCGGCCAGCAAGGCGGCCAAAATCTGTTTTTTCATTTATTTCTGCCTTCCTTTCATTATACTGTATGCCGCTTAGAAATACATTTCCCAC
>DJYL01000174.1:0-3525 GCA_002448495.1 Pseudoselenomonas ruminantium
ATCACGAGCCGTAGCATAGATAACGGGGAAATCGAGCTGGTCATCATCAGCATCGAGTTCCATGAACAGTTCCAGAACTTCATCATAAACATCGTCTACACGCTGGTTGGGCTTATCAATCTTATTGATTACCACGATAGGTTTCAGTTTCTGTTCCAAAGCCTTGCGCAGCACATACTTTGTCTGCGGCATGGGGCCTTCAAAGGCATCAACGAGCAGAACAACGCCATCAACCATGTTGAGAACACGCTCTACTTCACCACCGAAGTCAGCATGGCCCGGGGTATCCACGATGTTGATTTTCACATCATTGTACATAACCGCCGTATTCTTGGACAGAATCGTAATGCCGCGCTCACGCTCGATATCGCCGGAGTCCATCACGCGCTCGGCAACCTGTTCGTTGGAGCGGAATACATGGCTCTGCTTCAGCATTGCGTCAACCAGCGTTGTCTTACCATGGTCAACGTGGGCGATAATAGCGATGTTTCTCAATTTTTCATTGGTCGTCATACTCATTTTGGTGTAATTTGCCTCCTATTTTATAAAGCAAGGAAGGATACATACCTGTATCCCCCTTCAACTCAACATAACGTATTAATATTAGCGTAAGCTGTCCAACCTGTCAAGGATTTTCTATATTTCATTCCCCTTATTTTATATCTTTTTGAACGTGCCATTAGCGCTTAGTCTGTATTTTATTCCATTGCTTAATTGAACTGTGTTAAGCCCTGCTGAAGACGTCCAGCCTGCAATACTCATAGTATCTTTCGTACCTTTTATTCCCAGTTTCATAACTGAACCGGACTTCTTAGCTGTTATTTGTTTTATATCTTTAATACCATAGAAGTAGGCAATGTCCCGTTTACTGCTGCCAATAATCTGGTCTTGACCATCTGTCTTGCCAAAATAAATTTTATCTGTGCCAGCTCCACAATATATTTTATCGTTCCCTGCTTTTCCACGAATATTGCCACCAGCTTTACCAGCATATATCACATTTGCTTTGGCATTCCCATAAATAGTCAATGATTTTTTTGCAGCTTTAGCATTCACCGTTGTAACGGATGGCATGTATTTTCCTAAATCTATTGTTCCCGAAGCAGAATCTTTCAATGTTATGGTTGTCTTATTGGCATTATAAATAGCTGTTGATGGCAAATTGTAATAAAGTTTCTTCGTTGTCTTTTGTCCTTGAGAATTCATAAGCACAATATTCTTTAGAACACCATTCTTTACGCGTATTGAACCTTTATTAACTGTAAAAATAACATCTGCTCCCGATACAGTCGTTTTTGTTATTTTGCCGGAAATCAAACTCAGAACATCCTTACCTGCCTCATAATTATAAATTGTATCTATACCATCTCCATCTGCATAAATAAAGGTATCTTTACCTTTTCCTCCATAAAGCGTATCATTTCCTTTATCTCCCCGCAATGTATTGCCGCCACTGCCAGCACGCAGCACATTGTTTTTTGTATTCCCCCGAAGGGTCACAGATTTTGTAGTTGCTGCCGCATTAATTGTAGACACAGTTGTTGCAGCCAGACGGGCATCAATTGTTCCAGTAAATGTATTCTTTGCCGTAATAGTAGTTTTTTTCGTATCATAGGATGTTCCGGCAGGAATTGTTCGTTGTACATTAGATGTAGCTGTTTGTTTCGCCAGATAACGCAACAAAACATAAGCTGAAACACCTTCGTTACCAGAGTGTGTATAATCACGGTAAGTCTTATAATCATACACACCAAAAGTATTAGAAGGAGGATACTCCTTATTTGCCTCCCACAAAAAACTGGATTCATAGGCTAAATCATCAATACCTGTAACTAAGCCAATCAATCCCTCAACCACCTCTTCAGGAAGTGACGCTGCGTTACTATAATTATCCAATAAGACCTTATGCGCTAAAGCATGAGCAGTCATACGATCCAAATAATTTCCTGAATCGCCCGCACCGACATAAAATCCATATACTCCGTTTGGATTTTCCAAATGGAAATAATCATAATAATTTGTACAAACATAAAGCACTGGATCAGGCATTGTATTGAATGAAGTGTACACATCATAACAAATAGGTACGTCTCTGTGTTTTGGACTATACCAACTCTGAAATTCTACTTCTGTTGTATATCTAGCTTCTATTCCAAAAGATTCTTTAATCAATTGCAAGGAACCAGGTATCCAATCGTTATACATGCGTCCTGCAATTTTCTGCTGTGTTACACTAAGGCTGGATTTTTCTGGCCACCGTATATAATTGTCCGTAACAGCGTTAGTCGGAAAGGACATTGCACTAGAAGAGTTTTCAACAATACTCTCCGCCGTTTTCACCAAAAGTCCACCTGCACTAGAACCGGTTATCGAACCTGTATCCTTGTCATCCAAATCGATGCCGCAATATTTTTTAAGAAATGCTTTTTGCGCGACCTTCGTAGTTCCACTATACGCCTTTACCGCAGATATGTACGATGCCCCTAATTCTCGCCAAGACGAGAAGCGCCCGCCAGAAGCAGCCTTTACCGCAGCATCCAGTAAGTCGGTTCCCGTGGCATCTGTCCCTAACGCCTTAACAAATTTCTTTATAACATCTTGTTGTGTAGCCATACAACATCCACCTTTCTCTGTCTGTATCGCTCAACATCCCATATAGTATTATATCGTTTAAAACAGCAATTTCTTAAGGAGAAATTAGTAAAAATGCGTAAGAAACTCTCATTAGAGTTTCCCTAATAGTAAAATAGCCTCATATGATTGTTTCCTTCTTTCGCAATAATACATCTTATTCTGCAAAAGAATATCATACAAGGCTATTTTTTCATTTCCTATTCGTTATCTTTATCAACCGAACATTATATCCAATCCCACAGGACAATGGTCGCTGCCAAAAATTTCATTGTGAATGGTCGCGTCCTTAATTTTGTCCTTCAACCGCGCGGAAGTAACAAAATAGTCAATGCGCCATCCGGCATTGTTGTCCCGGGCTTTTCTCAGGTACGACCACCAAGTGTAGATGCCCGTGCGCTCAGGATACAAGGTACGGAACGTATCAATAAAGCCCGCCTGCAAAAGCTCGGTAAACTTGCCGCGTTCTTCGTCGGTAAAGCCGGCATTATGATGGTTGGTCTTGGGATTTTTAAGGTCAATCTCCTGATGGGCCACGTTCAAATCCCCGCAGACAACCACGGGTTTCTGCGCATCCAATTTGCACAGGTAATCACGGAAGGCATCTTCCCATTCCATGCGGTAGGAAAGGCGTTCCAATTCCCGCTTGGAATTGGGCGTATAGACCGTCACGAGAAACATTTCCGGAAATTCCAGTGTGATTACCCGCCCCTCATGGTCATGTTCCTCAATGCCCAGACCATAAGTGACATTTAATGGTTCAATGCGGGAGAACACCGCCGTACCGGAATAGCCTTTCTTTTCCGCGCTGTTCCAGTACTGCTTATAACCGGGCAAATCCAAAATCGCCTGATCCGGCTGCATTTTCGTTTCCTGCAGGCAGAACACATCGGC
>DJYL01000174.1:3717-5923 GCA_002448495.1 Pseudoselenomonas ruminantium
GGCCAGAATACCAGCATGGCCTTGCCCTTGATTAAGTCAAACGGCACAAAGCCCACATCGGCAAAACGGCTGTCCTCGGAATTATTGCGGTTATCGCCCATCACAAAGACCGTTCCCTTGGGCACGGTGGATTTGGGATATTCGCTGCGGGTGGGTTCTAAGATATAATCTTCATTCAAGAGCTGGTCATTGACAAAGACCTTGCCGCCCTTAATTTCCACCGTATCGCCGCCGGTTGCAATGACGCGCTTGATGAAATCACGGCTTCTGTCGCGGGGGTATTCAAATACGAGAATCTCATTTTTCTGGGGTTCCCGGAAGTTGTAGATGAACTTATTGACCACCAGCCGTTCCTGCGACTGCAGGGTTGGCCGCATGGACGGGCCATCTACAATGTAAAGTTCCACGATAAATTCACGAATAAAGAAAGCCAGCACCACCGCAATGACAATGGAGACAAGCCAGTCTTTTGCTTCTTCGCCTAATGAACTCATAAAAGGGTCCTCCTCTTAATGTGTTTTGGCTATCTTACGCAAAAATAGGGACTGCTCGGAAGCAGTCCCTACCGTTACGCAGATTAGCGTTTTTCTTTGATACGAGCAGCTTTACCCGTAAGGTTGCGCAGATAGTAAAGTTTTGCACGACGGACAACACCGCGGCTAACAACTTCAATCTTAGCAATACGCGGAGAATGAACCGGGAACAGACGTTCTACGCCAATACCGTAGGAAATACGGCGGACGGTGAAAGTCTCACGAACGCCAACGCCCTGACGAGCGATTACGCGGCCTTCGAATACCTGAATACGCTCACGGTTGCCTTCGACGATCTTTGCATGTACGCGAACTTTGTCGCCGGGTGCAAAAACGGGAATGTCGCTGCGGAGCTGTTCTTTCTCCAGAGTCTCGATGATGTTCATTTGTTTTTTCCTCCTTAATCAGACGTTCGTGGCAAGCTCATGCCTGCTCAGAGGACCGCCCACATACCTAAGTAGTTTACCATAAAAAAACAGCGGCTTCAATACCTAAAAAATATTTTTTTGTTTCATTTGTGTACCGTAAAGACAGAACTTAAAAGTTTTTTTGTGTATGGATGACGGGCTTCCTGTATGCCGTTGCCCGGCAGTTCCTCCACAATCTCTCCCTGCTGCATCACCGCTACCCGATGGCTGATTAAGCTCACGAGAGCCAAATCATGGCAGATAAAGATATAGCTGACACCCCGTTCCTTTTGAATTCTGGCCAAAAGTTTGGCAATGCTGTCCTGCACGGATACGTCCAGCGCACTGGTGGCCTCATCACAGATGATAACCTCCGGCTCCAGAATCAGCGCCCGGGCAATGCCGACACGCTGACGCTGACCGCCTGAAAGTTCATGCGGATAGCGCAGGGCGATTTCCGGTGCAAGCTCGACCTGTTCCAAGAGCGCCACCGCCCTGGCTTCGGCTTCTTTAGCGCTGACCTTGGCAAAATTGCGCAGCGGCTCACAGATAATATCGCAAATCCGCATCTTGGGATTAAAGGCCGTAGCCGGGTCCTGAAAAATCATCTGGATATGCTTGGCCATCTCACGGCGTTTTTCACCGGAAAGGGTTGTGATATCTTCACCCTTGAATTGGATTTTACCGCTATCTGCTGAATGCAGGCCCATAATCGTGCGCACAAAAGTGGACTTGCCGCAGCCGGACTCGCCGACCAACCCCAAAGTTTCGCCGCGATAGAGTGTGATGCTCACATCCTTGCAGGCGGTAAACTTCGTGCCGTCGCTTTTGGTAAATTCCTTGCAGATTTTATCCGTGGACAGCAGTATTTCCTTATCCGACATAGCGTGTGCCTCCAATCTCAGGCACAGCGCGCAAAAGTGCCTGAGTGTATTCTGCCTGCGGGCGCTCGATGACGTCCGCCGTGCTGCCGTACTCCACCACTTTGCCGCCGGCCATGACCATGATTTTATCTGCCATATGCGCCGCCACACCGATATTATGGGTAACGATAATCATGGCCGAACCTGCCTCATGGACAACCTGCATGAGTTCGTCCACAATCTGCGCCTGCGTGGTCACATCGAGGGCCGACGTCGGCTCGTCAGCCAGCAGCAATTTGGGTGCAAAGGCCAAAGCCATGGCAATGCCGACACGCTGGCGCATACCGCCGCTGAGTTCAAAGGCATGGGATTCCATCACACGCTGCGGGTCGGGCAGATTCAT
>DJYL01000174.1:5976-6374 GCA_002448495.1 Pseudoselenomonas ruminantium
GGGCAGATTCATACGGGCAAGCAGAGAGCAGGCTTTTTCTGCCGCTTCACGCTTGCTCATGGAACTGTGCAGCTGCAGGTATTCCACAAACTGTTTGCCGATGGTCTGTACGGGATTGAGCATGTTGCCGCTGTCCTGAAAAATCATGGCAATATCCTTGCCGCGAATGGAGAGCCATTCCTTGTTGCTCAAATGGGCAATATCCCGTCCGCCAAAGTTGATTTGCCCGCCTGCCACCTGCCCGTTGCCGGACAGGCAGCCGATAATCGCCCGAATCACCGAGGTCTTGCCACTGCCGGATTCTCCGACAATGGCTAAAATCTCCCCTGCCTGCAAAGCAAAGCTGATATCGGACACGGTAGGATTGCCCTGATAGGCAATCGATAAATTCTTTACAT
>DJYL01000174.1:6435-7887 GCA_002448495.1 Pseudoselenomonas ruminantium
TAAAAGCATCTTTGCTTCCTTTACTTATTTCGCCGGTTTAATCAGGCTCGTAATCCAGTAATAATCGGAAGGATACATCTTCACGCCGGACAGAACCTTGTTGCTGATGATGTTGGTCTGCGGATAACCCAGGAACAGTGCCGCACCATCATTTAAGAGAATCTGCTGAATGTCAATAATCAGCTGACGGCGCTTGCTCTTGTCGAATTCAGCGGCCAGTTCGTTGAACTTGGCATCGAGAGCCGGATTGCTGTAACCGGAACCATTCTGCGGGTTGTCGCCGTTGTTGTTGGTCTTCCAGTACCAGGAGAGGAAGATTTCCGGGTCACCGGTGTTGGCCGTGGTGATGTTGGAAATCAAGAGGTCATATTCACCCTTGATGCCCATCTGGTCAACAAGGTTATAGTCAACGGTCTTGATGTTGATGTCAAAGCCGAGTTTCTTGAGGTCGGACTGTACAGCTTCGGCGTAAAGCGGCAGTTCGGCACGGCTGTTATAAACAACGAAGTCGAGCTTCAGCGGCTGGCCGTCCTTGTCGCGGATACCGTCGCCATTGGTATCTTTCCAGCCTGCTTCATCGAGAAGTTTTGCAGCGCGTTCCGGATTGTAGGCATTGGGGTCGGTCAGCTGGTCAAAGCCATAATCCATGGACGGCGGTACCGGAGCCTTGCCCGGCAGGAAGGTGCCCTTCAGCAAAACCTTGTTATAGGTTTCACGGTCACAGCCGCAGATAAGTGCCGCCCGCACTTTATCATCCTTCAAAATGCCCTTCTGATTCAGACGGGCCAGCACTACGCGCAGGGAGGAAATCTCATCCACGAAGAACTTGTCGTTGCCGCGGAAGGTATCCATATCGCCAGCCGCGATATTTACGGCCATATCCACTTCGCCGGACTGCAGCGCCATTGCACGGGTGTTCGGGTCGTCAATGGACGGAATTTCTACGGTTTCAAAGGGCACTTCGCCATCCCAGTAGTTCGGGTTCTTCTTCATCACGGCCTTTTCCTTCACGAATGATTCCACCATGTACGGGCCAGTGCAGATGGGGCCTTCCTTGGCAAAGTCGCGGCTGCCTTCGGCGCTGGTATCCACGATGATGAACAGCGGGTCAGCCAAAAAGCCCGGCATATTCGGCATGGGCTTTTCCGTCACGATGGTCAGCACCTGCCCCTCCGCCTTGATTTCCTTGTACTTGAAGAACGTAGCGGCGCGGTTGTTCTTGGCAAAAGCTCGTTCAATGGATGCCTTAACAGCTTCAGCCGTCAGCGGATTGCCGTTGGAGAACTTCACGCCCTCGCGGATTTTGAACGTCCAAGTCGTATGGTCGTCGCTGATGCTCCAGCTTTCCGCGAGCCAGGGCTGTACGTTCATCTTGTCATCGAGTTTCGTCAGGCATTCGCCCAGACCATAACGCATAACGACCCAGCCAAAGAAATTCTGCGTGGGTTCGAG
>DJYL01000171.1 GCA_002448495.1 Pseudoselenomonas ruminantium
GTGGTCTTCTTCATCACCGCATCACTGGCTACCGCCATACCATGCACATTATCATAACGGGTGCCAAAGTAGCCGTGGAACTGCACGCGGTCTACTTTTTGCTTTAATTCCTCAATCTGCGCCCCGATATTTTTTAGTTCCTTGCTGTATTCGTCCTGCAAGGCCTGAATGATGATTTTCTGCTGGGCATCGGCCTGCTCGGCCTTATCCATAGCGCGGGAGATGATAACCGCCATTTCATAACGGGACAGATTCCTGTCCCCGTGGAACATGCCATCGTCAAAACCGTCCACCAGACCGGCTTCCGTGAGCTGCTTTACGGCCTGATAAGACCAATGGCTGGCCTTGACATCGGCAAAGGTCTTATGGGAAGTTTCTTTCTTTTTATCCTTTATATCAGCCTGCGCCAGCGCATTATTTTCTGCCGCGAGCTGCAAGGCTTTCTCGTTTAGGATTTCGGCACCGGCTGTGCCATTTAACTGCGATAACATCAATAAGGAGATACCAAAAAGTGCTGCCTTCTTCATAGACTTCATCCCTTTATATGTTCATGTGATAATCTTTTCAAAACTACCTCCTCATCAAGGAGGTTAAGGTTATGCTTTTACAGGTGCGGCCTGCACCTCAGCCTCCTTTTTTTCCGCATCCACCTCGGGGATGGGGATTACAGCCAGGAAGGAGATAATCGAGCAGACAGACAGCAGTATAAAGAAGAAGGTATAACCATCATCGCCCAGCAGATTAACGCCGACAGCGATAAGCAGCGGAGCTACAAAGTTCACCAGCGAAGAAGCCAGATTAGTTGTGATATTCATGATGGCAATGTCCTTGCCCGCATTTTCCTTGCTGGGCAGAATACGGTTGACCAACGCATTATCAACGGCATTATAGAGCCCAAAACCGAAGTTGAAGACAAAGAACCCGGCAATTACCGTCCACAAATCCGTAGCAAAGGCAAAGAGTACCAGACATACACCGGTAATCAGCGAAGCGCCCATAACAAACGGTTTCTGTTTGCGGAATTTATCCGACAGCCAGCCGCCGAAAAGTCCGGCCAGCACCATCAGCAGAATGGAAGCACCTGTATAAGAACCAATCTCGAAAACTTCCGCCTCGGACAGATGGAATCTGGCTACATAGAACAAGGTCAGCATGGTAAGACCGGCATTGGAAAAATTGATAAAAAGTTTCGTTAAGAGTGCCCAGGTATACTCAGGATATTTCTTAAAGGACGGATAAAAATTCTTAAAGCCCATTTTGAACGGATTAGCCGCACCATTCTGTGCCTGCCGCTGACCGGCAGGAATATAGGTATCCTTTACCAGCAAAGCCGTAACAATACCGGCAAGCAGCTGCACAGCGCTGACCACAGCGATTTTTAATTCCACAGGCGTTGCCGCATAGATACCGATAATAATGGAACCGCTCATGACAAAAATCGGCGCTGCCGAACTCATAATCCCCGAAGCCCGGCCAAAGCGGGCTTCTTCCACCTGTTCAGGAATCATGGCAAAGCAGGACAGAGATACCATGCCGTAGAAGAACTGGGCAATACACCAAGAAGCCACCAAAACCGGCATACTCTGTGCATAAGCCAGCGCCATCATAAAGATAAAGCCGCCCACGGAACCGGCCACCATCCAAAAACGGCGGCGCCCCATTTTTACATGGGTCTTATCGGCAATCATGCCGCCCAGCGGGGTAAGTATCACAATGGCCAGACTGGCAATCCCTGACGCGATACCAAATGCACTGGTCGTCGCCTCTGCTCCTACTATGCTCATAATCTTAAACTGGATCAGTCCGAACATCAGAAGAACCAAAGGTGCAATCGCCGTACCGGCTCCCAGCACCACCGCAGCCATCAGGCGATAAAACGGTGTCTTATTCCACTTAATCGTATCCATAAAGCTTTCCCCCCAAGCAGGTGACTCATTTTCGTTTTACTGCAAGATACATCGCCGCGGACAATGCATCTATAATTTGTTAAAAGAAAACCGATTATCACTCTTGTGAATTATCTGTCGATTCTCTTTCTTCCTCACAGTTTATATTATAGCAAGGGTGTTTTCGTTATACCATGTAGGAGCCTTATATACATACGACATATTTTTAGATACGGCGTTTTCAGTCGTTATTTTTTCTGTTATAATTTAACTGCACATTATTTATACGTCTTTCTTTTATTTTTCCTCGTGATTCAAGGAGGTTTATCCTGTTATTATGCGTTATTTCACAACAGTTGCTAATGTTCAAGCGGAAATCAGCCGCGTTTTTCACACTACGGGCACCCGCGCCAGCGTGCCGCAAGCCCTTTTGAACATCTATAATTCCGGCAAATATTTAGAGCAGTTCCCGCCCCTTGCCGTAGATAAAGTCTGGGACACGATGGACGATGAGGAATTTCTGCAGCACGTAAAGCAGCTGCCCATCGGCCTTGACCTCATCATTCAGAACGAAACCGAGAACAAAAGCAACAAAGGCAATCCCGTAGGCGAAGACCTGATGTTCTCTTTAGGCAATGACCTCATTGTGTTCAAGGCCTTTAACTACATCAATATTGATATGCACAAGCATAATTTCTTTGAAATGGGCTATATCCTGCGCGGGCATTGTTTGCTGACCGTCGAGCAGGAAACACTTGACCTGCAACCGGGACAATTTTACATCATCGGCCCCAACGCCCGTCATTCTATCCAGATGGATGATGACGAATCCGTACTCATCTGCATCGATATCCGCAAGAGCACCTTTGAAAGTGCCTTTTTCAACCTGATGGCTGGCGAAGATTTGCTCTCTTACTTCTTCCAGTCCATTCTGGCCCGCCCCGACTACCCCAATTACATCATCTTTACCACGAAAAACGAGGACAATCTCCACCGTCTCTTAAAAACCCTGATGATGGAAAGCTATCTGGGCGACAACTACCACAATCTCTGCGGCATCAGTCTTGTGAACCTGCTCATGTGCTATATGCTGCGCCATTACAGTGATACCATCCAGTTCTACAGTTACGATTTCCTCTCGACCCGCGCACCTTTAATCATGCGCTACATTCAGACCCACTACCAGAC
>DJYL01000057.1 GCA_002448495.1 Pseudoselenomonas ruminantium
CACGAACTGAACTCGCCGACAAACCGCAATTTAAATTTCGATTATATCCAAATCATCCGGCACAAAGATATTGCCATGATAATATTCTTTGGCTTCCGCCGTGTAATCGGCTTTACGGATATCAATATGCTTGTCCTCTGTATGATAGAGCACGAGATTCTTCACACCAAGTTCTTCAGCCAGTTCGCTTGCTTCCTTCACGGTGCTGTGGTTTTTCTCATAGGGCTTGAAAATATCCCTATCCTTGTACTGGCAGAAGGCTTCGGCCAGCAGCCAGTCAGCCTTTTCCGCATACTGTCTGGCATGTTCGTTGTAGGGTTCATCACCCAGGCAGGTAAACTTCAGCCCGTCGGCAAATTTGAGTTCATAGCCGAACTGCTTGGCCTTGGTGGACATGATATCAAAGGCGGTCAGCTTAAACTGCGGCAGTTCGATGCTTTCCCCGTCTTTGACTTCCTGCAGGATAATATCCGTTCCCACACGGGCAAAGTCTTTTTTCTTGAGGGTCATGGCCGACATCTTTTCGAGCATATCCTTGACCACATCATGGCAGTAGATATGGAACTTGCCCTCGTATTTACCCTTGTTCATCAGGTCCGCCACCTTGCGGATAATCCAGACCACGCCGAGTACGTGGTCGGTATGACCGTGGGTTACGAACATATGATGGCACTTATTGTAGTCAAAATTCGTAACTTCGAGCTGGCGCAGGATGCCATTGCCGCCGCCGGCATCTGTGAGAAACAGACTGCCATCTTCCAGTTCCAAAAAGAAACAGGTGTTAAAGCATTTTGTGGCCATGGCAAAGCCAGTGCCGAGGATTACTAACTTACGCATAATATGCCTCCTATTCCACCTCATCCGTCAGTCATGCAGGCTGACCACCACCAGCGACTACGTCGCCCCCTCAAAGGAAGGGTTTACCGCTTACCTCGTTGGTGCTATCTTGTCCAACGCTTCCTTCGCAGCTTTTTGTTCGGCTTCTTTTTTGCTTCTGCCCGTGCCGGTGCCCATGACTTTGCCAGTAATGCGTACATTAAAGGTAAAGGTCTTGTCATGGTCAGGGCCGGAGGTGCTCACGAGTTCATAACTAACGGTCTGCTGCGCTTCCTGATAGACCACTTCCTGCAGGATGGTCTTGTAATCTTTTAAAATAGCCCCCTGCTCCACCTGATTAAACAGCGGCATAAGCTGGCGCACCACATATTCCTTGGCGGTTTCCCAGCCCTGATCCAAGTAAATCGCGCCGATAACCGCTTCAAACACGTCTTCCAAATTAGTCTGCCTGTCCCGGCCACCGCTCATTTCCTCGCCGTGTCCCAAAAACAGGTAGTCGCCCAAATGAAGCGTCCGCGCAAGTTCCGCAAGGCTGGTGGAGCAGACGATACTGGCTCTGGTCTTAGTCAGCTGCCCTTCGGGCATCTGCGGAAAGTGCATATAAAGATAGGTGCTGGAGGCAAGCTCCAGCACCGCATCTCCCAAAAATTCGAGACGTTCATTATGGACGATGTTTTTTTCTTTGGCCTCATTGGCATAGGAGGAATGTATGAGTGCCTCATGGAGCAGGGTTAAATCCTTAAACTCCACTCCCAAATGGGCAGACAGCTCTAAAAGCTCCCCCTTGCGCTTCGCCGTTAATCTATCTCCCATCGTCCGCTAACCTCTTACTCAGCGTACTTCTTCAAAAGCAGGCAGGCATTGTGGCCGCCGAAGCCGAAGGAGTTGGACATAGCCGCACGCACCGTCTTGGCTTTGGCCTTATTGGGCACATAGTCGAGGTCGAGGCCTTCGTCCGGAGTTTCGTAGTTGATGGTCGGCGGGAGCATATCGTTTTCGATAGCCAGAGCCGTAGCGATAGCTTCCACACCGCCGGCGGCGCCGAGCATATGACCGGTCATGGACTTGATGGAGGAAACGGATACATCTTTAGCCGCCTCGCCCCATACAGCCTTGATGGCTTCGGTTTCGCCCTGGTCATTGAGGTGGGTGGACGTACCATGTGCATTGACATAGTCCACTTCTGCCGCCTTCATGCCGGCATCATCCAGAGCCAGCTGCATGCATTTGGCCTGATATTCACCATGCGGAGCCGGGCTGGTCATATGGTAAGCATCGGAGTTTGCACCATAGCCGACTACTTCAGCGTAGATATGTGCGCCGCGAGCTTTTGCATGGTCGAGGCTTTCGAGGATTACGAGGCCTGCGCCTTCGCCCATAACGAAACCGCTGCGGTTCTTGTCGAACGGACGGGAAGCATGCTTGGGGTCATCATTGTGATCCATGCAGAGCGCCTTCATGGCGGCAAAACCGGCTACAGCAGCTTCGGAAACAGCAGCTTCCGTACCACCGGCCACCATTACATCCGCATCGCCGCGCTGAATCACACGGAACGCATCACCGATGCAGTTGGAGCCCGTAGCGCAGGCCGTAACCGTACAGCTGGACGGACCATGGAGCTTGTAGGTGATAGCCACCTGACCGGCAGCCATATTCGCAATCATCATCGGCACAAAGAACGGGCTGATGCGGGAAGGCCCCTTGTCAAAGAATTTCTTGTACTGGCTGTGCATGGTTTCAATGCCGCCGATACCTGTACCGATGAACGTACCTACACGGTCAAGATTTTCCTTTTCAAGATCCAGACCGGCATCTTTGATGGCGAGATCTGCCGCAGCAACAGCAAACTGCGTATAACGGTCCATACGCTTGGACTCTTTCTTGTCGATGTACTGAGTCGGGTCAAAATCCTTGACTTCACCGGCAATCTGTGCCGTGAATTCGCTGGCATCAAAACGACTGATCTTATCAATACCGTTACGGCCTTCCATGAGGCCTTTCCAGAATTCATCCTTGCCCGTACCGATAGGGGTAATGGCACCTACACCAGTGATAACTACG
Organism: Pseudoselenomonas ruminantium; assembly: GCA_002448495.1. GTDB lineage: Bacteria > Bacillota > Negativicutes > Selenomonadales > Selenomonadaceae > Selenomonas_A > Selenomonas_A ruminantium_I. Next base: position 2,899 of record DJYL01000057.1, read on the forward strand.
CGATTACTCAAAATGAATAACTCCTCTCATCTATTCATAGCAATGTGCTACGCTTAGTTGGCAGCCTCGGCTTCCGCTATAAGCTGCGCGAAAATTTCATGCACGGTCATAATCTTATCGATGCGGGGCATGTATTCCCCGGTAAAGACCAGACCAGTTTCCACATCGCCCTGCTGTGCGCGGGTCAGCGCACGAATGATGCAGAAATTGTGCTTGCACGCCTTCAGGCAGGCATCACACTGCGTTGGAGGTACGGGACCTTCCATAACCCGGGCCGAAAACGGCGTGCGCACGGCACGTCCCGGCAAGCCGACAGGGCTATGAATAACCACGATATCCTCCGGTTTGGATTTCAGATAATATTCTTTGAGGGCCGGTGCCGCATTGCTCTCCTCGCAGGCTGCAAAACGGGAGCCCATCTGAACGCCTGCTGCGCCCAGCTTTATAAAATCAACGATGTCCTGGCCGTGAAGGGCACCACCGGCGGCAATCACGGGAATCTTTACCGCAGAACTTACATCCGCGATAAGGTCGCGCACCGAAGTATCGGTGCCTAAGTGGCCGCCAGCTTCCTTGCCCTCCAGCACAATGGCTGTTGCGCCAAGACGCTCTGAAATTTTAGCTAATTTAACGGAAGAAACAATGGGAACAATCGGCGTTCCGGATTCCTTCCCCAGTGCAAACATATCACGGGAAAAACCAGCTCCGGCTACGACAAGGTCAATGCCTTCATCAATAGCCACTTTAACCACTTCGGCAAAGTCGTTAGCTGCCACCATGATATTGATGCCGATGATACCAGACGTAAGCGAACGTGCGAGCTTTATTTCATACCGCAGTTCGTCATGGCTCATGCCGGATGCCGCAATGAGGCCGATACCGCCTTCATTGGCAACTGCTGCCGCCAGACGGGCTGTGGACAAGCGAATCGCCATACCGCCCTGTTGAATGGGAACGCGGGCGACTTTATTGCCTATTTTCAGCTCTGGAAGTTTCAATGTTACTCCTCCAATCAAGCTTACCTACCTTGAAAAATCCCGCGAAAACAAGTTTCACGGGATTTTCAAACAGGTAAGACGCTCAAACTTATTTGTTCTGGTCTATGTAGGTAACTACGTCCTGAACGCTCTTGATCTTCTCAGCAGCTTCGTCCGGAATTTCAATGTTGAATTCTTCTTCGAAAGCCATGATCAGCTCAACAATATCCAGGGAGTCAGCTCCCAGGTCATCGATGAAAGTGGACTCGAGGGCAACCTCGTCAGCCTCAACACCTAACTGCTCAACAACGATATCTCTTACTTTATCAAAAGTCATGAAGTTTCACCTCCTTAAAATGATGTCTTTTATAGTTATATCACATAACCATGCCACCGTCTACATTGATGACCTGGCCCGTGATATAGGATGCGTTATCCGATACCAGGAACGCTACAGCGTTAGCAACGTCCTCCGGCGTACCCATGCGGTTCAAGGGAATCCCCGTCAGCGTCATTTCCTTTGCCTTGTCCGTCATGGCTGCCGTCATATCCGTGTCAATAAATCCCGGTGCTACCATGTTCACCGTAATGCCACGGGCCGCAAGTTCCTTGGCTGCGGATTTGGAGAACCCAATCACGCCGGCCTTGGCAGCCGCATAATTGGTCTGGCCCGCATTTCCCATAAGCCCCACAACAGAAGCCATATTGATGATGCGTCCGCTGCGCTTCTTCATCATGAGCTTGGACACAAGCTTCGTGCAGTAGAACACGCCCTTGAGGTTCGTGTTAATTACCGCATCGAAATCTTCGTCCTTCATGCGCATCAGGAGACCGTCACGCGTGATACCTGCGTTATTGACCAGAATATCAATCTGACCGAACTTTTCTACCACGGTGTTTACCATAGCTTCCACAGCGGCAGAATCGGCAACATCAGCCTGCACGAGAATAGCTTCGCCGCCATTCTTCTCAATCTCGGCCTTGACTTCCTCAGCCTTGGCCGTGTTGCCTGCATAGTTAATGGCAACCTTAGCGCCTTCAGCGGCCAGTTTCAAAGCAATGGCCCGGCCAATGCCTCGGGAAGCACCCGTTACAAGGGCAACTTTTCCGTCTAAAAGCATATTAGCGAACCTCCTTGAAATAGTCAAGAGTTTTTTGCAGGGATTCGATATTTTCCACATTCATGCTGGTAAGGCTCTTGTCGATACGGCGGTTGAAACCGCAGAGCGTCTTGCCCGGGCCAGCTTCTACAAAGGTGTCAGCGCCAAATTCCTGCATGGTCTTCACGCAGTCAATCCACTTAACCGGATGGTCTGCCTGTGCCACAAGATTTGCCTTGATGTCAGCCGCACTTTCTTCGAGCTTGCCCGTGTAGTTGGAAACCACCGGAATCTTAGCATCGCGGATGTCCACCTTGTCGAGTTCAGCCGCAAGTTTCACTGCAGCCGGTTTCATCAGCGTGGAATGGAACGGAGCGGATACCGGCAGGATAACGGCCTTCTTGGCACCGGCAGCCTTCAAGGTTTCCACCGCTGCTTCTACGCCAGCCGTCGTACCGGCAATAACCGTCTGACCGGGGCAGTTGAAGTTAACCGCCTGCACTTCGCCGGCAGTTTTCGTTGCCTTCTCACAAGCCTCTACGATAACCTCATCGCTAAGGCCGATAATAGCTGCCATGCCGCCCTGACCGACAGGTACAGCTTCCTGCATAAACTGGCCGCGCTTATGCACGAGCAGGACTGCATCCTG
>DJYL01000230.1 GCA_002448495.1 Pseudoselenomonas ruminantium
ATGCCTATTATCAGTCGGTTATGAGCCAGTTGGGCACGGATGCCAATTCTGTTGATATCAAGGAGAGTGCTCAGGATGATTTGATTACGCAGATTGTCAACTGGCGTTCATCCACTTCGGGCGTAGATTGGAACGAGGAACTGACCAACATGATTATGTTCCAGAAGGGCTATAGTGCCTGCTCAAGATGTCTGACGACGATGGATGAAATGCTGGATAGGTTGATTAACAGTACCGGCACGGTTGGCCGTTAACGATTAAGCGACTAAGATGAGGTGAAATAAAATGTCCATTCGTGTAAGCAGCAATCAGATGGTCTATGGCTACCAGAAACAGCTAAACGATGCCAACACCCGGCAGACCACACTGTTAGAGCAGGGGGATGGCAGCAAATTGCATCGCCCGTCCGATAACCCTGTGGATTATTCCAAGTTTATCCGTTTCGATACCTCGCTCAATGAGAACGAACAGTATATCGATAATGTCAATAGTGCTTTGGCGTGGATGAAGGCATCAGATGCGGCGCTGGTCAATATAACCTCCATCCAGACCACCTTCAAGGAGAAAACCATTGCTGCCGCTAACGATACAAATAATACTGTGGATATGGCAGCCATCGGCAAGGAAATGATGGCCGAGATTCAAGAGATTGTATCTTTGGGCAATACCATGCAGGGGGACAGCTATGTGTTTGGCGGGCAGAAGGATATTACACGCCCCTTCACCCTGTCGGAAGACCAGATAAACCGTGGCATCGCCAAAACTCTGGATGAAACACAGCAGGGCTTTTTCGCAGGTAATCTGGGCGTAGAAGAAACCGGCACCCTGCGCCAGATGCTGTCATTAACGGGAACGTATACGGACAGTTCTGGTAATACCGTTAAAGAAACCTATTATCTGAATACGGTTAATGGCAATGTGTATACCAAGGATTTTGTGGAAAATGGCTTTAAGGATAAACTGGCAGCCAATTCCAGCGCTGTGGCTGCCGCTGGTGATGAGGCAGGAACGCTTTCCGACTGGGGCTCGACGGTGAAGGTTTCTGACTATTTTAAGAATACAGGGGAAATCACGGCAAATGGCTTAGCATTCTCGGACAGCATAACGGTAAATGGTACAACGGTTACGCTGACCTTTGATACGATTAAACAGCAAGTGGTCTCTTTTACCGGTGATAATAAATATGTCTCCATGGTCAAGAAAAATGGGACAACGGAACCCAGCGCGGATACGGTAAATGCTACAGCTACGGAAATTTTTGGCACGGATATTTTTGACGATACAGCCTCGGGCAATGCCCCGTCCGGTACGGCCATGCTCAATCAGATGCTCACTGTCCATGCCAAAGTAGTGGCCGATGACCATATCTGGCTGGATACAGATGGCGCAACCATTGCGGATGAAGCACATGCCCAGACCATAAAGGCCGAAACCAAGATGGGCGCCAGAACGCAGCTCTACAATTCCGTTAACTCCATGCTGACTACCCAGAATGAAATCATCACGGGAGATATTACCGATACATCTTCAACAGATGTGGCTAAACTTGCTGTCCAGCTGATGCAGGAGCAGACTATCTACAATATGAGCCTGTCTTTGGGGGCCAGAATTTTACCCCAGAGTTTGGCGGATTATCTGTAATTTTTTAGGGAAATTTTAAGAAAAACATGGTAAAATATGAGTAAGTAAACGGATTTAGCAGGAATTTCCCAAGGAAAGGGTGAAATAATCTATGCTGAGCAATATGTTAATGCTTAATATGCGGTTCACCCAGCCAATGATTGGCATACATACGCAGCTGGGAAAGTTAGAGGCACACTCTACACCGGCTGAACTGCATTCTGAAGCCAGACTGCCTCGTTCCAACAGGCATTGGACGCAGCCCACTGTGGAGATAGACCAATATCCCAGCCGCCATGCCTATGGCAATGACAACCACAGGGACTTTGCGCAAAAGTATGGGCAGCAGGGCTTTTCGGACTTAGCGCAGACAACTTCCCGCTGGACACAGGAAGCCTGGGATAATGTGGAAAACAGCGGCAAGCGGGGCAAAAAGCCCGTGGAGCAGCGGTATGACAGCAAGCTTCGTCAGGAGATTGAGCAAAGCAAAAACTGGCACATTACGACAGAACTTATTCCCGACCCGGAGATAAAATTCCATCCCATTGAGGCGGTGGGGGAACCCGAGTTGGGGGATGTATCGGTGAAAATTGACACCGAGGCTTTTGCTAAGACCAATTTTACTCCTGGTAAGGTGGAAACTTATTTGCAGCAAAAAGCCAATGTAGAGCGTTGGGTGACCACAGGCAAGTACGATATTTACGCATGAGTGATTCACGCGGAAGTGGAGGCATAAGAGATGAGAAAAGTCAACACGTTAAGATTTGGTGAAGTGGAAATCGCAGAAGACAAAGTTGTACATTTTGCTGATGGTATCCCTGCTTTTGAGGATGAACATGAATTTGTGATTGTTCCCTATGATGAAGAAAGCCCGTATGTGTTCTTGCAGTCACTTACAACGCCGGATTTGGCGTTCTTAATGACGGTTCCCTTTGTATTCTTCCCGGATTATGAATTTGAGCTGGATGATGACAATCAGGAAAAGCTTGATCTGCACAATCAGGAAGATATGCTCATCTATACGCTGATTACGGTAAATGGTGGCAAGGTACAGGAAATGACCGCCAATCTGATGGCGCCGATAGTGATGAATACAGCCAATATGCAGGCTCGCCAGCTCGTACTTGAACGCAGCAATTACACAACCAAGCATAGATTGTTTCCGGAAAATAAGGAGGAACAATAATGCTCGTATTAACCAGAAAACCCCGTCAGCAGATCATGATTGGCGACAATATCGTTATCAATGTGGTGGAAGTGCAAGGCGACAATGTACGCATTGCTATCGATGCACCGCGTGATATAAAAATCTATCGCGGCGAAATCTATCGCGCGATACAGGAAGAAAACAAGAATGCGGCCGCTCCGGTGCCCATGGATTTGGACTTAAGCGCCGGCCTGCCGAAGGAGTAACAAGAAGTTAAGGAAACTGGTGTAAATCTACGGAGGGATTAGCATGGTAGGTAAGATTCAGGACATTGTATCGGCCTCGATTGTGGCCGGTGCTGCGGAGCGGGTCAGAGACACGTCATCGAGACTGGCGGATTCTGACAATAGTCAGGATATGCAGGTACAGCGCATAGATGATGTACAGAATGCCCCAAAGTACAATCAGGCGGAGGAACAGGAAGACCCCTTAAAGGAGCGCGAAGAACGCGAACCTATGGACGAAAAATCCGTCAGCTACATGACCAAGGAATTAAACGAGCTCATGAGCAAGATTAACTGTAATCTGGAATTCCAATATCACAAAGAAGTCAATATGATGTCTGTGCGTATGTTGGATAAGAAAACCCATGAAGTGCTCAAGGAAGTGCCGCCAGAAGAAATGCTTGACCAGATGGCCAAAGCCCGTGAATGGTTAGGAGCCTTCCTCGATAAGAATGCATGAGGAGGTGTAAATCATGAGTGGTATGGGAATATATGGTTTGTCAGGTTCCGGCATTGATGTCGATTCCATGGTCAGAATGGGCATGATGTCCAAGCAGAACGATTATGACCGCATGTACAAAAAGGAAGTCAAGAACGAGTGGAAAAAAGAAGCTTATACCAATATTTATCAGGAATTGAATACCTTCAATTCCTCCACTATGTATAACTATAAGCTGTCATCCACCACCAGCCCCATGACGGCCTCCAGCAGCAACTCCAATGTGGCTGCGGCTGTGGCCAATGCGGATGCCGCCACCATGACCCACACGGTAAATGTGACGGCTACGGCCTCCAATGCCTATTTGCTGACCAATGGAACCCTCAATCGTGCCAATGAGTCAGCCTCCAAGAGCATCTATCTGAAGGATTTGCTGTTCAAGGAAAGTGATCAGGCTGTGGAGGCTGCCAAGGTAAGCTCCAAGGGCGCTGAAAAGCTGTTTAGCTTCACGATTGCGGATGGTTCCGGGAAAAAGTCTGAAATCAGCTTTACCTATAATGATATTTTCACCAATAATCTGACACTTAATGATTTGACTTCCCGAATCAATCAGTCGGGCGTGAATGTCAAGGCTACCTATGACAGTGCCAATGATGCCTTTTCTCTTTATCAGAAGACCGGTGGTTCAGCCAACAAGATTATCATTACGGAAACCCTTTCGGAAAAGGCACCTTCCGAGGCTATAGCCAAAGGGAAGGATTTGGTGGAAAGGTTGAATCTTGGCTCGGTGACGCAGACGCTGGATGCCTCCGGTAACTTGACCAGCCAGTTATCCGACCCTCTATCCTTTACGGAAGACGCAGGTGTAGGAACAATAGATGATAATGCGGCCGAATATACCAGCACACTTGAAGGCCTGAGCGGCAGTGCGGCCTTGGGCAGTTTGTTCAATGTATCAGCCAGTGATGGCAGCTTGAAATTCACGATTACCTCCTCTGGCAGCAGCAAGGCTATTGAATTTGCCGATGCATCTACAGCTACCGTGACAAACCTTATTGACAAGCTGAATGACGAAGGCTTGAAGATAGAGGCTCAGCTGGACAGCTCGGGCAGGCTGACAATCAAGAGCAATGCAGAACCGCAAAGCAACATTTCCTTTGCAGTGAGCACGGACAGCAGCAAGAGTGCGGACAATGCCCGCAATCTGCTGAATGCCTTGGGACTTTCGGATACGGAGCTGAAGGCAGCTTCTACGGGCTTCAATGTATCCGGTACGGATGCTGAGGTAACCATAGATGGCCGCAAATATACCTCGGACACGGCTAAGGTTACGGTAGGCAATGTGACCTATTCACTGGCTTCCAAGGGCTCTACTACGGTTACGATCAATCAGGATACGGACAAGCTGGTGGAAAACGTCAAGCAGTTCGTGGAAGACTACAACAAGATGCTGGACAAGCTCAATGACCTGTATTATGAGACCCAGTACAAGGATTATGATGTGCTGACGCAGAATCAGGAAAAGAGCATGACAAAGGAGCAGATTGACAAGTGGAATGAAAAGGCGAAATCTGGTCTGCTCAATCACGATAATAACATCAGCAAGATTATCAGCGAAATGCGTCAGGCTATTTATACGCCAGTAACATCTGTTGACAGCAAATATAACACCATGATGTCCATAGGCATCAGCTCCACAACAGACCGTGGTCATTTGAGCCTGGATGAGGATAAGCTTAAGAAGGCGCTTAACGAAGATCCTAACTGCGTGCGTCAGCTGCTGACCTCCTCCGGCGATGTTACGGACAAGAATGGCAAGACCTCGACGGATTACAAGTCTGAGGGTGTGGCCCAGCGGATTTCCGATTCCCTGGTCAATAATCTGAAAACCATGAAATCCTATGCGGGCACCTCCACGGAGCCTGATGATAACAGTGAGCTGGGCAACCTGATACGTGAACTGCAGACCAAGATGTCCAACTTCAAGACCATGATGAATGCTTACGAGAATATGCTTTATAAGAAATATGATGCTATGGAGATAGCCATTCAGAGAATGGGTGTATCTCTGGGCTATATCACTGGTGGTAATTGATAGGGGGCAGGTAAATGGTAAACAATGCAGCAGAAGCCTACAGACGTCAGCAAATTATGACAGCAACGCCGGAGGCATTGACCCTGATGCTTTACAATGGTTGCCTGAAGTTTATGGATGAGGGCATGAAGGCTCTGGCGGCGAAGCAGTATGAACAAGCGAATAACTCCCTGATCAAGGCAGAGAATATCATTTCGGAATTCCGTGTCACGCTGAACATGGACTATGAGATTTCGCATCAGCTCATGCCCCTGTATAATTACACCTATGACCGTCTGGTTGAGGGGAATATGAAGAGTGACGTTTCCCTGATTCAGCAGGGGTATGACATCATCAAGGAATTGCGGGATGCCTGGATGCAGGCCATGAAAAAGGCCCGGGTAGAACAGGGATCTACTACGAATTCCCAAGGAGACAGCTATGTTGGATGATGCAGCCAGAATGGCACAGGCAAGGGATAACTGGCAGCTATATTACACTCTGTCCCAGGAAATCCTGAAATTCATTGATAAAGGGGATATCGACCAGTTTCTGGAACTGGTCGAGCAGCGCAATAGTCTGGTAGACCGCATGAAGGAACTGCCGGAGACAGAAATATTCCGTCAGACTGAGGAATGCCATGTATTAGTGGAAAAAATCAAGCCACTGGATATGCAGGCTATTTACAAGGCCAAGGCCTGGCTGAACAAATCCCGGCGGCAGAATGCCACTGCTCATGCCTATGATATGCAGAAGGTGAATACTCTGGGAAATATTTTTAACAAAAAATATTAAAAATATATCAAAAAGTACTTAAGGAATTCCAAAAGAGACCGATATATATAGTGTAAGGCAGAGATAATCCGCAGGTTAATACATGGATACTGATGGCCAGCTAGCAGCCGTTGGTAAGAGTAACGATTTGCTGATTATATAGCTTACGACAGTCAGGGATGGCTGTTACATTAAATTATTTTTTCTACATTCAAGGAGGAAAA
>DJYL01000024.1 GCA_002448495.1 Pseudoselenomonas ruminantium
GAAATCAAGGCGATTGAAGGCGTGCGCGTGGTGCTGGGCACGAAAGAACGCAGTAAGATTGTGGAATATGTGGAGCAGGCGGCGCGCGAAGATGGCATTCTGGATGAAGTGGGCAATATCATGGAGGCCTATGAATTCGAGGATATTCCCCTCTATGATATGCCCCAGCGCACGCGGGCTTTTCTCAAGATTGAGGACGGCTGTCAGAATTTCTGCTCCTACTGCATTATTCCTTATGCCCGCGGCCCGGTAAAGTCGCGGCATTTGGATAAGATTCACAGCGAAGCGCAAAAACTGGTGGCTGCCGGTTTTAAGGAAATCGTGCTGACGGGCATTCATCTGGGGGCTTATGGCAAGGACTTGGGCGGCGAGGTGACTTTGGCTGATGCCTGCCGGGAAGTGCTGAAGGTCGAGGGCTTAAAGCGTCTGCGTTTAGGCTCGTTGGAGTCCATTGAACTGTCGCCGGATTTATTTGCCCTTATTCGCGAGGACGAGCGTTTCTGTGCCCATCTGCATCTGCCCTTGCAGGCAGGTTCTGATGAAGTGCTCAAGGATATGAACCGCCATTACGATACGGCAGAGTTTGGCCGTCTGATTGAGCAGGTGGAACGGGAGGTCCCTGGCGTGGCGGTGTCCACGGATATTATCGTGGGCTTTCCGGGAGAAACGGAAGAACAGTTTGCCCGCGGACTGGAATTTGTGGAAAAGATGAATTTTTCCCGTATGCATGTGTTCCCCTATTCTAAGCGCAGCGGAACACCGGCGGCAGCACGCAAGGATCAGATTCCCGAAACGGTGAAGAAGGAACGTGCTCACCGTATGCAGAAACTGGCGGCCCGTAAGACCGAGGAGTTCCATAAGAATTTTTTGGGCAAGACCATGCGGGTGCTGTTTGAAACCAATACCGAGGGCATAACCGATGGACTCACGGATAATTATATCCGCGTTTATACGGATGATGAAGTGACTTGCGGGGAGATTTATACCGTTGAGCTGCAGAAGTTGTATAAAGACGGTGTTTGGGGGCGGCTTACATCTTTGTGATAAGGCGCGCGGTGACTGGCAATACATTTCCTTCGCCATAGACAGGCTTGTCAAAAGCTGCGGAAAGGCATCGCCAGTCGCCGCGCTTAGCGTTTGCATTACAAATATGTGCTAAGACGCCCGTTGGCTGATAATACCTTTCCTTTGCTTAGGCAGGCTTGCCAAACGCGACGGAAAAGCATTATCAGCCAACGGGCTTAGTTTTTGCATTATACAGATATGCCAAGATGCCCGTGAGACTGGTAATGTTTTGTTTATATTGTAGTGTTATTGGGCAGGCAGTGAGGAGGGGCGGGGAGGTAATGCCTTTCGGCAGCGTTTGACAAGCTTGTCTAAGCAGACGAAAGGCATTACCTCCCCGCCCCTCCGTCTTATTTAACAAGATGATAAGATAAAAAGCTTTTTTGCAGGAATTTGACGATTTATGTCGAACTGTGACTAATATTGAGAAAAATATCACTTGCTATAGATGGAGAGGGTGTTTCTTTTATGAAGGTTTTGGTCACCGGGGTGACTGGTCAGTTGGGGCATGATTGTGTCAACGAATTCATGAGCCGGGGCGTTGAGGTGCAAGGGGTGTCGAGTAAGGATTTTTCCCTGACGGATGGTGCAGCGGTGGAAAAGTATATTCGTGAGTATGCGCCGGATGTTGTTTTGCATGGAGCGGCTTATACGGCGGTGGATAAGGCGGAAGAGGAACAGGAAAAGTGTATGGCGGTCAATGCCGAAGGCACGCGGCATATTGCGAAGGCCTGTGCTGAAATCGGTGCCAAGCTTATCTACATCAGCACGGATTACGTCTTTCCCGGGGAGGGGGAAGAACCATATGAAGTAGATGATGCCAAGGGGCCGTGCAATGTCTATGGCAAGTCGAAACTCATGGGTGAGCAGGCGGTGCAGGAGCTTTTGCAGAAGTATTTTATCGTGCGCATTTCCTGGGTGTTCGGCATTAACGGCAAGAACTTCATCCGTACTATGCTGAATCTGGCCAAGACGCATAAGGAGCTTACGGTAGTCGGTGACCAGATTGGTTCGCCGACTTATACCCGCGATTTGGCGGTGCTGCTGGCAGACATGGCTGTTACGGAAAAATACGGTGTTTACCATGCCACCAATGAGGGCTTTTGCTCCTGGGCTGAGTTTGCTGCTGAGGTTTTCCGGCAGGCGGGCAGGGAGGTTACGGTCACGCCCGTGGATTCAGCAGCTTATCCCACCAAGGCCGTGCGTCCGCATAATTCCCGCATGAGCAAACAGGCTTTAGTGCAGGCTGGCTTTAAGCAGCTTCCCCGCTGGCAGGATGCAGTGGGCAGGTATTTGATTGAATTGCAGAGTGAAGCGACTTTGACCGCATAGACGGAAAAAGATTGGTAACAGCATCTCCTTACAATAGGCTGGATTGGGATTATCCAGGCAGTCTATCGTAAGGAGATATTTTTTATGGACTATGCCCTAAGCGAAATAATTGAAGGTAATTAGGCAATATTGTCGAATTTATTTATAGTAAGATAGAATTTCTGTCGATATTGTTGCTTTTGCTTGAATATAGTAAACAATTGAATTCGTTGAAGGGGCATAGAAACGATGAAAAAAACATTTGGTCTGGCTGTTGTCATCATTTTTCTGATGGCTGCCGCTATTGTGGGCTGGGGGGCATGGCTCAATTATAGTGATGAAAATCAGATTGCCAATCGCATGAATAACCGGGCAGTGGAAGTAAATGCAGTAAGGGCAGCACGTCGGGAGCTGACACCGGTGATTCCGCTGGATGCTGTCCGTTTCAGCAGCGATACCATGACAGATGCCGTGGCGTTGACAGAGGGAACTATCGTCCGCTGGCATGTGGGAAAGAATAAGAATGTGCATGAGGGGGATATCCTTGCCGAGATGATGAATGAGAGCATTCCCCTCAAAATTCAGCAGGCAGAAAGTGCCATCAGTCGTGCTGAAGCAGCATTGGCGCAGGCTAACAACAGCTATCAGCGGCAGGAGCGTCTGCTGGCAAGACGCGCAACGTCCAAGGAAAAGTACGAGGCCGCCGAAGCGCAGTATCTGGCCGCTCAGAGTTCCCTGCGGGAAGCGCAGGTGCAGCGTGACCAGTGTCTGGTACAGCAGGGCTGGCTGTCGGTGAAGGCACCTTTGGACGGCGAAGTGCTTATTATCTATCAGCGGGAGGGCGC